>NZ_JBHYHC010000007.1:0-149028 GCF_042738955.1 Umezawaea sp. NPDC059074 | reverse complement strand
CCGTGCGAGTGGACGGCGGCCTTGGCGACCTTGGCCTTCGCCGCACGCGCCTCCGCGCGCTTCGGCCGCGGCGGGACGCCGTTGATGTCCTCGGTGCTGATGCCGTACGAGGTGGTCACCCACGCGATGGCGTCGGCGTTGCGGTCCAGGGCGACCCGGTCGATGTTGCCCAGGTTGTCGCAGGCCTGGTGGTAGCACTTGTCGTACGCCACGCCTGCCGTGCCGCCCCACTTCGCCGCCTGCGCCGGGGTCTTGATGCCCTCGGCGCCGGTGAACAGGCCGCCGGCCGGGATGCCGACGTTGATGAACTCGCCGTAGTCCGAACGGCCGGAGAAGTCGGTGCCCTCGGTCTCGACGTTCTTGCCGACCTTCAGGTAGTCGACGAACGCCTTCTCGATCTGGGCCGAGCCGAACGGACCGGCGCCCGCGCCGACCTTGTCCGAGTCGTCGCCGTCGTAGACGAAGTACGCCGCGTTCGGCGAGCCGACCATGTCGAAGTTCAGGTACAGCGCGATGTCGAGCTGCTGCTCGAACGTCAACGACTTCACGTACTCGGTCGACCCGATGAGCCCCAGCTCCTCGGCGCCCCACCAGCCGAAGCGGATGGCGTTGTTGACCTTCGGCTTGCCGCCGAGCTGGAGCGCCAGCTCCAGCAGCGACGCGGAGCCCGTGCCGTTGTCGTTGATGCCCGGACCGGCCTCGACGCTGTCGAGGTGCGAGCCCGCCATCACGACGTTGTCCTTGCGGCCCGTCTTGGTCTGCGCGATGACGTTGCGCGCCGTCTTGATGTCCTCGTGGAAGCGGAGGTCCAGGGTGACCGACTGGCCCGCGTTGCCGAACAGCGTGGTGCCGTCGGCCTTGCTGACGCCACCGGTCGGGACGACGCCCGGCGCGCCCAGCGTCACGCCGGACAGCTTGCCGTCGACGTTGTTCGCGATGATCACGCCGATGGCGCCCGCGGCGGCCGCGTTGCGGTGCTTGATGTCGAACGTGCAGGCGCCGCGCCGGATGAGCGCGATCGAGCCGGTGAAGTCCTGGCCGGCGAAGTCACTGGCCTCGCAACCGGGCGTGGCGTCCTCGGGGACCACGCGCAGCGGGCCGGTGACACCCCCGACCGGCGTCTGCGGCGAGAACTCCAGCGGGATGGCCTCGTACGTGGCCGCCCCGACCTCGGCGGTGGCCGCGTCGGTGACCTGGACCGGGTAGGTGAACTCCGGCGTGGTCACGTCGAAGCCCGCGCCGCGGAGCTTGCCCGCGACGTACTCGACGCTCGCGTCGTAGCCGGGCGTGCCGACCGCGCGCGTGCCGTTGTTGCGGTCCGCGAGGCGCTGGAACGCGATGAGGTGGCGGTTGACGCCGTCACCGGAGACGGCCTTGACGAGCTTCTTCGCCAGTGCCGGTCCTTCGGGCTCGGCGGTCGGTCCCGCGTAGGCGGTCGGCGCGGCGATGAGCGCCAGTGCGGCGGCGGCCGCGATCGCGCTGAACCCAGCGCGTCGTGTTCTTCCGGACATGATCGAGCTCCCCAATCGTTCGGATGCAGAACCATGCATAGATCGACTGTCCGAAATCAATCCGTCACTCGGAGGGTTCTCAGGTGGTGAGCAGATCGAGACACTCGGTGATCCCCGTCACATCCAACTCCCAGGCGGGTCGGACGAACCGGTCACGGGTGACCAGCAACCGCACGTCCTCGGTCGCCTCGCCCCGCCGGACGAGCAGTTCGGTGCCGTCCTGGACGTACCCGAGCTTCCGGCTGACGCCGTTCGACTTCGGGTTCCCGATGTGCGCCGACGACCGGGCCCGACCTGCGCCGAGGTGGTCGAACGCGAACAGCAGCACGGCCGCGCGCATCTCGGTGCCGTACCCCTTGCCCTGGTGCCGTAGACCGATCCACGACCCGGTGCTCACCTCCCGGCCGATCGCGAAGTCCCGCGCTGTCAACCCCTGCGTGCCGATCACCCGCCCGTCGAGGCGCACGAGGAAGTTCAGCGTCCAGTCGGCCGGGGTGAGGGTGGCGCGAACTCGCCAGTAGAACTGGAGCACGTTGCGCCCGAGGTCCTCCGGCGGCGCGTCCGTCCAGGCGATGCCGAACGGCATCTCCTCCGGCGGGTGGACGCCGCGGCGCGCCTCCTCGGCGAGGTCGAGCAGGCCCGCGTCGTCGTCCGGGCGCAGCTCCAGCCGAGGGGTGCGGAGCACGAGGTGTCTGAACGGCCACGGGTCCATGCCCGGTCATGTTGCCGGGTGCGGCGGGCGGCGGGCGACCGGATTACCGTCGAAGCCATGTACGCGATCACGATTCGTGAACCAGGCGGCCCCGACGTGCTGGAGTGGACCGAGGTGCCGGATCCCGTTCCGGGGCCGGGCGAGGTGCTGCTGGACGTGGCGGCGAGCGCGCTGAACCGCGCGGACCTGTTGCAGCGCCAGGGTTTCTACCCGCCGCCGCCGGGCGCGTCGGAGATCCTCGGCATGGAGTGCTCCGGCACGGTCGCCGCGCTCGGCGAGGGCGTCACGGGCTGGCGGGTGGGCGACGAGGTGTGCGCGCTGCTCGCGGGCGGCGGCTACGCGCAGAAGGTCGCGGTGCCCGCCGCGCAACTGCTGCCGCTGCCCGACGGCGTCGACCTGGTCACCGCCGCCGCGCTACCCGAGGTGGCGTGCACGGTGTGGTCGAACGTCGTGATGCACGCGAAGCTCTCCGCGGGTGAACTGCTGCTGGTGCACGGCGGCGCGGGCGGCATCGGCACGCACGCCATCCAGGTCGGCAAGGCACTGGGCGCGCGGGTGGCCGTGACGGCGGGATCGGCCGAGCGGCTCGCGCGGTGCGCCGAACTGGGCGCGGACATCACCGTGAACTACCGCGAGCAGGACTTCGTGGCGGAGGTGGAGGCCGCGGACGTCGTGCTGGACAACATGGGCGCGAAGTACCTGGACCGCAACGTGGACGTGCTCGCGCTCGGCGGCAGGCTCGTCGTGATCGGCCTGCAGGGCGGCGTCTCCGGCGAGCTGAACCTCGGCAAGCTGATGGCGAAGCTGGGCACCGTCTCGGGCACCAGGCTGCGCAGCAGGCCCGTCGACGGGCCGGGCAGCAAGGGCGAGATCGTCGCGGCCGTCCGCGAGGGCCTGTGGCCGCTCGTCGCCGCCGGGAAGGTCAAGCCGATCGTCCACGACGTCGTGCCGATGAGCGAGGCCGCCGCGGCGCACCGGGCGTTGGAGAGCGGCGGCGACGTGTTCGGCAAGCTCCTGCTCAAGGCATAGGAAAGCGGGGCCGACGCTGTGTCGGCCCCGCTCTCAGATCACCTCGTGGTCAGCTCAGACCCGCACGGCCCAGGCGTCGCCGCCGTTGCCCGCGGGGCCGGAGTGGCCACCGACCGTGGAGCTGTGGTTGGAGGCGTCGCCGGTGTCACCGGTCGGCCCGGTGTTGCCCGAGTCGCCCGACGTCACCGAGGTCCACGACTTGGTGCCCTCGTGGTGCTTCCAGCCGTTGTGCTTGTTCCAGCCTTCGTGCTTCCAGCCGGAGTCGTTCTTCCAGCCGGAGTTGTTCCAGCCGCCGTTGTTCCAGCCGTGGTTGTCGTTCCACTTCCGGCCATCGGTGTAGGTGATGGCGGTGTTGCCACCGGTGTCACCGGAGTCGCCCGACGCACCCGAGTTGCCCGAGGTGGCGTTGTTCGAGCTGGTGGCGTTGCCGCCGTCGCCCGAGTTGCCGCCGTTGCCCGCGATCGCGAACAGGTCGGACTGCTGGTTCCACTTCTTGCCGTGGTTCCAGTCGTTGCCGTGGCCCCACTTGTTCTCGTGGCCCCACTTGTCGTGCGTCTTCGGCGCGAGGGCGATGGCGTCGCCGCCGTCACCCGCGGGGCCGGAGTTGCCGCCCACGGTGGTGCTGTGGTTGGTGGCGTCGCCGGTGTCGCCGGTCGCACCGGTGTTGCCCGAGTCGCCGGACGTCACCGTGGTGGTGGACTCGTCGTGGTTCCAGTGCTTGCCGCCGCCCAGGGTGAACACACCGGCGGTGTTGCCGCCGGTCGTCCCCGAGTCGCCGGAGTTGCCCGAGTCGCCGGTCGTGGCGGAGTTCGAGCTGGTGGCGTTGCCGCCGTCGCCCGAGTTGCCGCCGTCACCGGCTACCGCGAGCAGGTCGGAACCGCGTTGGTTCCCCTTGTCGTGGGAGCCACCGGTGATGGCGTCGCCGCCGTCACCGGCCGAGCCGGAGTTGCCACCGGTGGTGGTGCTGGTGTTGGTGGCGTTGCCGGTGTCACCGGTCGCGCCGGTGTTGCCGGAGTCGCCCGAACTCACGTTCGTGGTGCACTCCGCCAGCACGCACAGCCCGAGGGCCGAGTTGCCACCGGTCGAGCCCGAGTCACCGGAGTTGCCCGAGTTGCCGGACGTGGCGCTGTTCGAGCTGGAGGCGTTGCCGCCGTTGCCCGAGTCACCGCCGTTGCCACCCTGGGCGACGGCGTTGGAGCCGCCGCCGGCCAGCGCGTTCCCACCATCACCCGCGGGACCCGAGTTGCCGCCACCGGTGGTGCTGGTGTTGGAGGCGTTGCCCGTGTCGCCGGTCGCGCCGGTGTTGCCGGAGTCGCCCGAACTCACGTTCGTGGTGCACTCCGCCAGCACGCACAGCCCGTAGGCCGAGTTGCCACCGGTGGAACCGGAGTCGCCCGAGTTGCCGGAGTTGCCCGAGGTCGCGGTGTTGGAGCTGGAGGCGTTGCCACCGTTGCCCGAGTCACCCCCGTTGCCGCCGAGGGTGGACGTCACCGAGTGGACGACGCCACCGAGGCCGAGCGGTCCCGCGTTGGTTCCCGTGTCGGCGCTCGCCATCGTCTGGCCGAGCAGGACGAACCCGCCGGACAGGACCGCGGCGAGCAAACCGCGTTGGACGTACTTGTGCATGTCGAACCTTCCTGACGAACAAGCTTGGTGATCTGTCGGCTTGGTTGTCAGGTCGGGTCAACTGGGATGGTGAAGGCCGTAGTCGTAGAACCACGACCCGCGTGCCGGCCCATCGGCGGGAGCGGTCGCGCCACCCTCGTACGGCGTCGTCCTCGGCGAACCGGGGACGTCCGCCGACGCGGGGGCGTTGAGGCCACCGGCCGACGCCGACGTCGTCGTGCCCTGCACGACGAGCGGCACATCACGCGGCACCGCGGGCGAACCGCCCTGGTACCACGGCGAAGCAGGTGCGGCGTGCGCTGCGGGCGGGGTCACGGCCGGGAGTCCCGTCGAAGCGACTTCCCAGGCGTGGCCCGTCGAAGCGCGACCCTCCGACGGAGCCGGCGCGGTCGACGGTGAGAGGTCCACCGGAACGACCGGGACCACCGGCACGACGGGAGCCACGGGCGCCACGGGGGCGTCCGCCTGGCGGGCCAGGGGTTCGGTGACCGGCCGGACGACCGGTGTCGCCACCGGGAGCGCCTGGTCGGCCGCCTGGACCACCGGGGCCAGCAAGGGCTCCGTCACGGGCCTCAGCGGTTCGAGCACGGGGGCCAGCACGTCCGACACGCCGTTGACGGTGGGCACGAGCTGGTCGACCACGGGTCGCAGCGGCTCGGTCAGAGGTCGGACCGCTGTGGTCACGGGCTCCAGCACCGGTTCCGCCACCGCGGTCACCCCGCTCACCACGGGTGCGAGTCGGTCGGTCACCGGCGACACGGCCCGGCTCACCCCGCTCGTCACGGGCGAGAGCTGGTCGGCCACCGGCGAGACGACCTGGGAAAGGCCGCCGAGCAGACCCGAGGAATGATCTTCATCGGCGTTCGCCGTGCCCACCGCGAGCACACCGAAACCAATCACGAATCCGGCGGAAATGAGCGTCCGTCGGATCAGCGTAGAACTGGTTTTCTTCATGGAATCACCTCCCTCCACGAATCAGCACCTGTACGGGGAGAGGTTCGTTAACCCCTCCGCGCCGGTTCACCTGAAAGTGGAAGAAAGTGAGAAGTCCCAGCTCAAACGGCCGAACTTTTTCCAAACACGATCTCGGAAATTACTCTACGAGGCAGTAGTCGAGAATCGTGGGAACGCAGAGTAGTCCTCAGTCGAGCGCCAGGGCGCTGGCCAACGAGGTGCGCGGGGTGGTCCGGAAGCGGAGCGAGAACTCCTCCGCCCAGCGGACCAGCACGGCCTGCTCGCCCGGCCGGTCGGCGTCGTCCACCAGCACGGCCGCGCCCGGCGCGAGCACCGCCCGGAGCACCGGCAGCGCGGGGTAGCGGGCGTCGCCCAGCGACGGGCCGTCCACCAGCAGCAGGTCGACCAGGCCGTAGCGGTCGACGAACGCCGACACCTCGTCGTGCACCAGCCGGGGCGCGTACCAGGTGGACGTGCCGAGCGCGGCCGGGTGGGCGTCCAGCGGCGCGTAGACCACGCGGGCCACGTGGCCGAGGCCCTCACGCCGGAGCTGACTCGCGACGAAGGCGGCGGTGCGCTCGTCGTGCTCGATGGACAGCAGGTGGCCGAACCCGCGCTTCGCCAGGAACCTGGCCAGGATCACCGAGGACGAGCCGCAGCCGCACTCGACGAGGACCGTGCGGGAGCCGAGGAGGATCTCGTCGACCACCGCGGCGAGGGCCGCGGGGCGCAACTCCTGCGCCGTGGTCGGCAGGTACTGGGACAGGAGCGGCGCCAGCCGCTGCAACGCCGCCAGGTCCGCGAGTTCCCTCGCCAGCGAGTCGTCCAACCCAGGGCCTCCCCGCTCTCATCCCAGCTCGGCGACCGCCCGCACGAGTTGGTCGACCTCCACCGCGTTCGTGTAGTGGGCGAGACCCACCCGGATCGCGCCCCCCACCTCGCCGACGCCCAGCACCGAGAACACGCCGTACTGGCCGGGGTCGGCGAAGGCGCAGACCCCGCGTTCGGACAGGTGCTCGACGCCTTCGGCCGCCTTGACCCCGGCGATCGTGAACGCCAGGGCGGGGACCCGCCGCATGGCGTCGCCGATCACCATGACGTGGCGGAGCGAGCGCAGCTCGTTGATGAGATTAGCCAGCAGACCGGCCTGGTAGGCCTTCACCGAACCCAACGATGTGAGCACGCGTTCGCGCCTCGGCCCGATCGCCGCGTCGTCCAGGCCCGCGAGGTAGTCGACCGACGCCACGAGCCCCGCGAGCAACGGGTAGGCGTGCGGGCCGAGTTCCAGCCGCTCCGGGCCGCGCGCGCCCGGTTCGACCGAGCACGACGGCAGGTGGTCGAGCACCGAGGCGTCGCGGAAGACCAGCGCGCCGACCGGCGGGCCGCCCCACGTGTTCGCCGACACCGCCACGACGTCCGCGCCCATCGACGTGATGTCCAGCGGCACGAACGGGGCCGCGGAGGAGGCGTCCACGACCACCAGCGCGCCGCGGCGCTTGGCCGCCTCGGCGATCTTGCGGAGGTCCGGGCGGGTGCCGACCGAGCCGGAGGCCGCGGTGACGGCGACCAGCTTGCAGCGGTCCGTCACCAGGTCGTCGTACTGCCAGCCGGGCAGCTCGCAGGTCTCGATGTCGACCTCGGCCCAGCGGACGACGCTGCCGGTGCGCTGCGCGGCCCGCTGCCACGGCGCGATGTTCGACGGGTGGTCCAACCGGGACACCACGACCTCGTCGCCGAGGAACCAGCCGTCCGACAGCGCGTCGGCGAGCCGTTGGAGCAGCACGGCCGAGTTCGGCCCGAGCACGACACCGGCCGGGTCGGCGCCCACGAGGTCCGCGATGGACCGGCGGGCGGCGTCGACGATGGCCTCGGCGCGCTGGGAGGCGGGGAAGATTCCACCGGGTCCGGAAACCGGGGCGCGAAGTGCGGTGGAGACGGCGGTGGCCACCTGCTCCGGCACCTGCATGCCCGCCGGGGCGTCCAGGTGGACCCAGCCGTCGCCGAGAGCGGGGAAGAGACCCCGGACCCGAGCGACGTCGAACGCCATGCCGCACACCGTACGGAGGGCGGCTCGTCCGCTCGCAGCAGGGGCAGGACCCGGTGAGCGGCCGACTGGCCGATCGGGCCAGGATGGACGCATGAGCGAGGCAGGCGAGAACGAGCGGCACGTCGTGGTGGTCGGGCCGGACGGAACCCCCGTGGGCACCGCCCGGATCCCCGCCGACGCCGAGGCCAACGGCGGGCAGGACGTGTCGGAGCTCGTGGAGCAACCGGCGAAGGTCATGCGGATCGGCACGATGATCAAGCAGCTCCTGGAGGAGGTGCGGGCCGCTCCGCTGGACGAGGCGAGCCGCGCGCGGCTCAAGGAGATCCACAAGCGGTCCATCGAGGAGCTCGAGGACGGCCTGGCCCCCGAGCTGCGCGACGAGCTGGAGCGGCTGTCGCTGCCGTTCACCGAGGACGGCATCCCGTCCGACGCCGAGCTGCGGATCGCCCAGGCCCAGCTGGTGGGCTGGTTGGAGGGGCTGTTCCACGGCATTCAGACGGCGCTGTTCGCCCAGCAGATGGCAGCGCGCGTGCAGTTGGAGCAGATGCGCGGTCGCGCGCTGCCCGCCGGCAGCGGCGGACTCGACGTTCCCGAAGGCCCGCACATCTCCGGGTCTGGCCAGTACCTCTGAGTTCGGTGCAGACTGCGCCTCTTACGCACGACGGTGACGGGGGCCACCCGCACCGATGGACGAAGCGGCGACTTTTGGTGCGCCGAGAGGAGAACCCGACGTGCTCGACCGAGTCCGGCGCTCACTGCGAGCCGAGCAGATCCGCAGGTCCCTCCGGGACAAGGTGACCCGAGCGATCGACGACGTCGTCGGTCCGTACCACCGGGCGCAGACCGAGCGGATCGACGCGTTGCAGCGCGAACTGGACGGCCTGCGCGAGGACGTGCGGCACCAGTCCGACCGGATCGTGGAGACCAGCAGGCAGTTCGAGATCCGCGCCCGCCGCGACCTCGTGTTCGCCGGTGAACGCGAGGCGGCGCTGCAGAGCGCGCAGTTCGTGCGCGACCACATGCCGAAGGTGCCGCAGTTCGGCCACCCCCACCAGACCCTGGAGTTCGCTCTCGGCATGGTGGAGCAGGACGGCCTGGCGCTGGAGTTCGGCGTCTACACCGGCAGCACCCTGAAGATCATCGCCGCCGCGCGCGGCGAGAAGGACGTGTACGGCTTCGACTCGTTCGAGGGCCTGCCCGAGGACTGGCGCAACGGCTTCCCCGCCGGGATGTTCAACGTCGAGGGCCTGCCGGACGTGCCGGGCGCGGAACTGGTCGTCGGCTGGTTCGACGACGTGCTGCCGGGCTTCCTGGAGGAGCACGAGGGGCCGGTGACGTTCCTCCACGTCGACTGCGACCTGTACTCGTCCACCAAGACCGTGCTGGAGCTCGTGGGCCCGCGCCTGGTGCCGGGCAGCATCGTGGCGTTCGACGAGTACTTCAACTTCCCCGGCTGGGAGCAGCACGAGCACAAGGCCTGGATGGAGTACGTGGAGAAGTCCGGGATCGAATTCAGCTACGAGGGGTACACCTACGACCACGAACAGGTGATCGTGAGGGTGACCAGCGTGTTGGCCGCCCCCGAAGGGCAGTGACCGCTCCGTGACCGACCGGCGGCAAGTGCCCTCACCTGCCGCCGGTAGTCTCAGCAATCGTGCAGCCCACGAGTACGGTCGACCGACCTGAAGCTCCACCCGCGTCCAACTCGCGCACCTTCGCGCGCGCGTTCGCCGATGTGCGAGACGCGTGGCAGCACCGAGAACTCTGGGGACACCTCGGCTGGCAGGACATCAAGCAGCGCTACCGCCGCTCGGTGATCGGTCCACTGTGGATCACCATCTCCATGGGCTCGACGGCGCTGGCGCTCGGCCTGCTGTACTCGACGCTGTTCAACCAGGACATCGCGACGTTCCTGCCGTACGTCACGGTCGGCTTCGTGATCTGGAACTTCATCCTCGGCGTGATCACCGAGGGCACGGACGTGTTCATCGCCAACGAGGGGCTGATCAAGCACCTACCTGCGCCGATGACCGTGCACGTGCTGCGGATGGTGTGGCGCCAGCTGCTGTTCTTCGCGCACAACCTCGCCGTCTACGTGATCGTGCTGATCGTCTTCTTCCCCACGTTGACGAAGCCGTACCACATGGAGGGCGACAGCTTCATGCATCCGGGCATCACCTGGGCGATCCTCCTGGTGATCCCCGCGATGCTGCTCGTCGTGCTCAACGCCGTGTGGGTGGCGCTGCTGTTCGGCATCATCAGCACCCGGTTCCGGGACATCCCGCCGGTGATCAACAGCTTCATCAACCTGATCTTCTTCATGACGCCGATCGTGTGGCACACCGGGGTGCTCAACAAGGTCACCAACGGCGAGGGCAACTGGCGCATCCTGATCGCGGAGCTGAACCCGCTCTACCACTTCGTGGAGATCGTCCGGGCTCCGCTGATCGGGCACGCGCAGTACTGGCACCATTGGGTCGTGGTCGGCGGTTTCACCATCGGCGGCTGGGCATTGGCATTCGTGGCGCTGCGCAACTACCGTGCCCGCGTCTCCTACTGGGTCTGAGTGAGGCCGCACAAACTATGGTCAGCATCGAAGTCTGGAACGCATCCGTCGACTTCCCGATCTTCGACGCCAAGTCGAGGTCGTTGAAGAAGCTCGCGCTCGGCAAGGTGGGCGGCAAGATCGGCTCCGAGGGCCGGGTGCCGATAATCGAGGCGCTGCACGACATCACCCTCTCCATCAAGGAGGGCGACCGCGTCGGTCTCGTCGGCCACAACGGCGCGGGCAAGTCGACGCTGCTGCGGCTGCTCGCGGGCATCTACGAGCCCACCAGGGGCAGTTCGCGCATCACCGGCAAGGTCGCGCCCGTGTTCGACCTCGGCGTCGGCATGGACCCGGAGATCTCCGGGTACGAGAACATCATGATCCGGGGCCTGTTCCTCGGCATGACCCGCAAGCAGATGGAGAAGCGGGTCGACGACATCGCGGAGTTCACCGAACTCGGCGACTACCTCCAGATGCCGCTGCGCACGTACTCCACGGGTATGCGCGTCCGCCTGGCGCTGGGTGTCGTGACGTCGATCGACCCCGAGATCCTGCTGCTGGACGAGGGCATCGGCGCGGTCGACGCGGCGTTCATGTCCAAGGCGCGGGAACGGCTGAAGGACCTGGTCAAGCGCTCCGGCCTGCTGGTGTTCGCCAACCACTCCGACGAGACGCTGATCGACTTCTGCGACTCGGCGATCTGGATGGACGAGGGCATGGTCAAGCAGCAGGGCTCCCTGCGCGAGGTCCTCACCGCGTACAAGGGCCACGACCCGTTCAAGTACCTCAGCCCGGAGACCCTGGCCCGCATCGGTGGCGAACCCGTGCTCAGCACGAATGGTGGCGAGTAGACCGTGATCGAGGCACTGCCCAAGGGCTCCGTCGTCGCCGTGGTCGTGACCCGGCACCGCCGCGAACTCCTCTCGGAGTCGCTGAAGGTGCTGGCGTCGCAGACCAGGGTGCCCGACCACCTGGTGGTCGTGGACAACGGTCCGGACCAGCCCGTCGAGGACCTGGTCGACCAGTGCCCCATCCCGTCGACCTACCTGGCGTCGCACCGGAACCTCGGTGGAGCGGGCGGTTTCGCCCTCGGGATGCTGCACGCCCTGTCGCTCGGGGCGGAGTGGCTGTGGCTCGCCGACGACGACGGCCGCCCCGCGGACGAGACCGTGCTGGCGGTGCTGCTGGAGGAAGCGGAGAAGCGCAAGCTCGCCGCGATCTCCCCGGTGGTGTCGAACATCGAGGCCCCCGACAAGCTGGCGTTCCCGCTGCGGCGCGGGTTGACGTGGAAGCGGAACACCGGGGATCTCGGGACCGACTTCCTGCCGGGGATCGCGTCGCTGTTCAACGGGGCGCTGTTCCGGGCGTCGACCGTGGACGTCATCGGCGTGCCGGACTACCGGCTGTTCTTCCGCGGCGACGAGGTGGAGATCCACCGCAGGCTGGTGCGGACGGGGCTGCGGTTCGGGACGTCGCTGAAGGTCGCTTACCTGCACCCGGACGGGTCGGACGAGTTCAAGCCGATGCTGGGCGGCCGGTTCCACGCGCAGGACCCGGAGAACCCGATCAAGCGGTACTACACGTACCGGAACCGCGGGTACCTGCTGTCGCAGCCGGGGATGCGGAAGTTGGGGGCTTTGGAGGTGTTCCGGTTCGGGCTGTACTTCATCGCCGTCCGGAAGGATCCGAAGGCGTTCGTGGAGTGGCTGAAGCTCGTGCGGTTGGGGCAGAGGGAGCGCTTCTTCCGGAAGTGAGGCTTGAGGGCTGGGGGAACGCCGCCTCCCCTGGGTTGGGTTGCTTGGGCTGTGGGTCTTCGATGGCGCTGGCGGGTCTGTTTTTGCTGGTAGACCGGTTTTGTCGGTGCCGCGTTGTACCTTGTGCGTCGGGGGGTCCTGCTCGATGGGGGACCCCTTTTAGGCGTTGGCGGGGTTGGCTGTCGAGTCGGGTTCCAGCGGGGTCTTCGGGCGGCTGCGGCTTCCAGCGTGCTGTGGCCGATTTGATTTGGGGCCCCTAGATTTGCCCCTTGATCGGGCCAAAAGGCAGTGCCCCAAAGCCCTGCCCGATCTCCAATTTTAAGGGGCAAATCCCCCAAATAAAATCGGCCACGTTCCGTGGCCGTCGCCGCCGGTTCACTGGTCAATCGGCTCCAAAGCCTCAAACCACCCAACAAGCCTGCTACGTCTGGGCTGCCCACTTCCAGGCTGTTCATCTCCAGGCCCTGCCCTCCCTCCTCGTTCTCTGCCTTCTCCTCTTCTCCTCTGGATCCGGTTCTCTGCGTGCTCGGGTCGTGGGAGCGTTTGTGCACGGAGCGCAACCGTAGTAGTACGGAGAGCGTGAACTCTGGGGAGATGAGTCGTCGTGCTGTGCTGTCCGCTGCCGGGGCCGCTGCGTTGGCGGGGTTTCTTGCTGCCTGTGGGTCCAACACCGGGCGTGGGGGTGGGGGTGGGCAGGCTCTTGAGCAGTGGTATCACGCTTATGGGGAGCCGGGGGTGCAGCAGGCTGTTGAGCGGTATGCCGCTGCGTATGACAAGGCCTCGGTGAAGGTGCAGTGGAATCCTGGGGACTACGACTCGAAGTTGGCTGCCGGGCTGCTGGCTGGTGGGGTGCCTGATGTGTTCGAGTCGACGTTGGAGATCAGTGCTGTTCGGTCCGGGCAGATCGTGCCTCTGGACGACGTGATTGGTGCTGCCAAGGACGACTTCACGGCCACGATTCTGGCCGGGCACACGATCGATGGGCAGGTCTACGGGATTCCGCAGGCCGTTGACATGCAGATGTTGTTCTACCGGAAGAGCATGTTCGCCGAGGCCGGGGTTTCTCCTCCGTCCACTGTGGACGAGTTGATCGATGTCGCGAAGAAGCTCACCAAGGGTGATGTGAAGGGGATCTTCGCGGGCAACGATGGTGGTGTCGCCGTGTTGGGCGGGCCCGCGTTGTGGTCTGTCGGGTTGGACTACGTGACCACCGAGCACGAGGTGGGGTTCGACGAGCCCTCCGCCGCTGTGGCGATCGGGAAGTTGCGGGAGTTGTACACCAGCGGGGCGATGTTGCAGGGCGCGGTGAAGGACTGGGCCGAGCCGGACGCGTTCACGCAGGGGCTCGTGGCCATGCAGTGGACCGGGTTGTGGACCGTGCCCGCCGTGCAGAAGGCGTTGGGCGACGACTTCGGGGTGTTGCCGTGGCCGAAGCTCGACGGGAACGGGCGGGATTCCGTGCCTGTCGGGGCTTTTGGGGCGATGGTGAACGCGAAGAGCAAGGACGTGGACGCCGCCAAGGCGTTCGTGAAGTGGCTGTGGATCGACCGGACGGACTACCAGGAGGACTTCAACCTCTCGTACGGGTTCCACATCCCGCCGAGGCAGAGCCTGGCCGCGAAGGCCGACAAGTTGACCAAGGGTGCGGCCGCCGACGCGGTGAAGTACGTGCGGGACCTGGCGAAGTCGTCGAACCCGCCGGACTGGATCCCGTCGATGGGCACCGCGTTCAACGACGCCGTGTCACGCGCGGTGCGCGAGGGAGCCGACGCCGGGACCGAGCTGAAGGCCGCCGCGCAGAAGGCACGGGACGAGCTCAAGCGCCTGTACGGATGAGGCGCGCGAACACGCGCGCGTTCTGGCTGTTCGTCGGGCCGTTCGCGCTCGGGTTGCTGGCGTTCGTCTACGTGCCGATCGGCTGGAGCGTGGTGCTGTCGTTCTTCGACGCGCGCAACACG
The DNA here is from genome assembly GCF_042738955.1 of Umezawaea sp. NPDC059074. NCBI lineage: Bacteria > Bacillati > Actinomycetota > Actinomycetes > Pseudonocardiales > Pseudonocardiaceae > Umezawaea > Umezawaea sp. NPDC059074. Next base: position 134,889 of record NZ_JBHYHC010000007.1, on the reverse strand, counting down.
GTCACGCCGACGGACTTCGTCGGGCTGGGCAACTACGTCGACATGCTCACCGACGGGCCGTTCCTGCGCAGCCTCGGCACGTTCAGCCTGTTCGCGCTGTTCATCGTCCCGCTGACGTTCGTGCTGTCGCTCGCGTTGGCCCTGCTGGTCAACGGGATCACCTTCATGCAGGCGTTCTTCCGGTCGGTGTTCTTCCTGCCCGCCGCGTGCTCGTACGTCGTCGCGTCGCTGGTGTGGAAGCTGTCGATCTTCAACGGCGTCCGCTACGGCCTGGCGAACACCGTGCTGGGCTGGTTCGGCGCGGAGCCGGTCGCGTGGATCGGGTCTACCGACCCGCCGTGGTACTGGCTGGTGCTGGTGACGCTGCGGCTGTGGCTGCAACTGGGCTTCTACCTGATCCTGTTCCTCGCCGGCCTCCAGCGGATCCCGAAGCACCTGTACGAGGCCGCGTGGATCGACGGGGCGAAGCCGGGGTGGCAGACGTTGCGGCACATCACGCTGCCGCAGCTGCGGACGACGTCGGTCGCGGTGCTGCTGCTCAACCTGATCGCGGCGTACCAGGCGTTCGACGAGTTCTACAACGTGCTGGGCAGCTCGCAGGGGTACCCGCCGTTCGCGCGGCCACCGCTGGTGTACCTGTACTACACGTCGCTCGGCAGCGGCGGCCAGGACTTCGGGCACGGCGGCGCGGGCGCGGTGCTGCTGGCACTGCTGATCGCGGCCGTGACCCTCTTGCAGGGCAAGGTGATCCTCAAGTGAAGGCGCTGCGCTACCTGGCGCTGGTGGTCGTGGCGGCGGTGTTCCTGCTGCCGTTCTACCTCGTCGTCCGCAATGGACTCGCGACCGAGGCGGAGATCACCGCGCGCGACTGGCGGCTGTTCCCGGACCGGCCGCACTGGGAGAACTTCGGCGAGCTGTTCACCGACCCGGCGGTGCCGATCCTGCGCAGCATGGTGAACTCGACCGTCGTCGCGGTCCTGCAGACGGTCGGGCAGCTGCTGTTCTGCTCGCTCGCGGGCTACGGGCTCGCGCGCATCCCCTACCGGCACGCGAACAAGGTGTTCGCCGCTGTGCTGGCGACGCTGATGATCCCGGCGGCGGTGACGTTCGTGCCGACGTTCGTGGTGGTGTCGACGCTGGGCTGGGTCAGCGACCTGCGCGGGCTGGTGATCCCCGGCCTGTTCAGCGGGTTCACCGCGTTCCTGTTCCGGCAGTACTTCCGGAACTTCCCGCCGGACCTGGAGGAGGCGGCCCGCATCGACGGCCTCGGCCACTGGGGCACGTACTGGCGGATCGTCGTGCCGAACTCGCGGGGCTTCTTCTCCGCGCTGGGCGTGATCGCGTTCATGACGAGCTGGAACCAGTTCCTCTGGCCGCTGGTGATCGCGCAGGACCAGGACTCGTGGACCGTGCAGGTCGCGCTGTCGGTGTTCCTCACCGCGCAGAGCCTCAACGTCCACGAGCTGTTCCTCGCGGCGGCCGTGTCGATCCTGCCGCTGGTCGTCGTCTTCCTGGCGCTGCAACGGTTCCTGGTCCGAGGGGTGGTGGAGAGCGGCATCAAGGAGTGACTCAACCTGGCGACGGCGTGACTCGTACTGACCGGTGGAAGGTCCCCCACCGCTCGAGGAGAACACGTGCGCGTCACCCGTGCCCTGTCCACGCTCACCCTCGCCCTGGCCGCGCTGGTGCTCGGCGCCACCGCCGCCCAGGCCGAGGCCGCGCCCGTGAAGCTGACCCACGCCGACGCCGTGGCCAGGCTGGCGACGGCGGGCGTGACGTGGTGGTCCAGCGGCGGCTGCACCGACCGCGCCAACCCGTCGTGCACGTCGTTCGAGCAGGTCAACCTGGCGTCGATCCAGGGCGTCATCACCCTCAAGCAGGCCACCGGCTGCGCCATCAACGTCACCGGCGGCACCGAGGTCGGCCACGCCGAGAGCGAGTTCAGCCATTGGAACGGCTACAAGCTCGACTTCTCGCTGTCCACGTGCCTGAACAACCACATCACCACCGCGTTCACGCCCATCGGCGGCGACAAGTGGCAGGCCGCGTCCGGCAACGTCTACTTCCGCGAGGGCGACCACTGGGACGTCGTCTACTACTCCTGCGGCTGCTAGCCCGGTTCCCACCGCCTGGACCGGCTTCCGCTCCGCGGCCGGATGGGTGAGGATCGGCAGGATGAGCCGAGAAGACCGCGCCTGGGGCTTCCGCACCAGGGCGCTGCACGCGGGTGGCGCGCCGGATCCGACGACCGGCGCCCGCGCCGTCCCGATCTACCAGACGACCAGCTTCGTCTTCCAGGACACAGCGGACGCCGCGAACCTGTTCGCGTTGCAGAAGTACGGCAACGTCTACAGCCGCATCGGCAACCCCACCGTGGCCGCGTTCGAGGAGCGGATCGCCAGCCTGGAGGGCGGTATCGGCGCGGTCGCCACGTCCAGCGGCCAGGCGGCGGAGTTCCTCACCTTCGCCGCCCTGACCGAGGCGGGCGACCACGTCGTCTCGGCGGCGGGCCTCTACGGCGGCACCGTCACCCAGTTGACCGGCACCCTCGCCCGCTTCGGCGTCACGACCACGTTCGTGACCGGTGATGACGCCTCGGACTACGCGGCGGCCGTCACCGACCGCACCAAGCTGATCTTCACCGAGGTCATCGGCAACCCGTCCGGCGTCATCGCCGACCTGGAGGGCCTGTCGGCGCTGGCCCACGAGCACGGCATCCCGCTGGTCGTCGACGCAACGCTCGCCACCCCGTACCTGATCAGGCCGTTGGAGCACGGCGCGGACATCGTCCTGCACTCCGCCACCAAGTTCCTCGGCGGCCACGGCACGACCCTGGGCGGCGTGGTCGTCGACTCCGGCAGGTTCGACTGGGGCAACGGCAACTTCCCCCGCATGACCGAGGAGGTGCCCAGCTACGGCGGCCTGCGCTACTGGGAGAACTTCGGCGAGTACGCGTTCTGCACCAGGCTGCGCGCGGAACAGCTCCGCGACATCGGCGCGACCCTGTCCCCGCAGTCGGCGTTCCTGCTGCTCCAGGGCGTGGAAACGCTGCCGCAGCGGATGGACGAGCACGTCCGCAACGCCCAGGCGGTGGCCGAGTGGCTGGAGGCGGACACCCGCGTCTCGTGGGTGTCCTACGCGGGTCTGCCGTCCCACCGCCACCACGCCCGCGCCACCCGCTACCTGCCCGCGGGCCCCGGCGCGGTGTTCTCGTTCGGCGTGGAGGGCGGCCGTGAGGCGGGCCAGCGCATCGTCGAGGCGGTGGAGCTGTGCAGCCACCTGGCCAACGTCGGCGACGTCCGCACGCTGGTCATCCACCCCGGCTCGACGACCCACCAGCAGCTCACGGACGAGCAGCTGGTCGGCGCGGGCGTCACCCCGGACCTCATCCGCATCTCGGTGGGGCTTGAGGACGTGGACGACATCCTGTGGGACTTGGACCAGGCCTTGACCAGGGCGGTGAAATGATCGAGTCGGCGATCGGCAGGCAACAACTCCTGCGGGACACGAAGTCCGTCGCACTGGTGGGCGCTTCGGCGAACACGGCCCGCCCCAGCTTCTTCGTGGCGACCTACCTGCTCTCCTCCACGGACTACCGCGTGTACTTCGTCAACCCCAGGCTGGACACCCTGCTGGGCCACGAGGTGTACCCGTCGCTGAAGGCGCTGCCGGAGGTGCCGGACCTGGTGTCGGTGTTCCGCAAGCACGACGACCTGCCGGGAGTGGCGGAGGAGGTCGTGGCGGCGGGCGCGCGGACGCTGTGGCTGCAACTGGGCCTGGAACACCCCGAAGCGGCGGCCATCGCGGAGGCGGCGGGCCTGGACGTGGTGATGAACCGCTGCGTGAAGATCGAGCACGCGAGGTTCCACGGCGGCCTGCACCTGGCGGGCTTCAACACCGGCGTGATCACCTCCCGCCGAGCCCGCTGAGGGGTACGGCAAAGCGAAAGGGCCCGAACCAGGAGGTTCGGGCCCTTTCGTCACAACGTCAGTTCTCGAAGATCTTCCGCCAGGACTCCACCGAGGTCAGCTCGGGCAGCGCGTCGCGGTACACCTTCTTCAACCGCGGCCACTCCTGCGCCAGCCGCCGGTAGTTCCGCGCCGACCGCGCGGCCAGCTGCCGGAACTCCTTCGGGTCGCGCTTGCGGAACGCCACGCCGGACCCGTCGGCGTTCGACACCGTCGCGCTGTCCAGGTTGCCCAGCAGGAACCACCGGGCGTTCGTGGCGGGCACGTTGATCTGCGGCCGGTCGACGGTCGAGCTCTCCGGGTCGCGCAGGTTGTGCAGCAGGGCCTTCGACGCCTTGGCGGCGATCACCGCGGGATTCACCGGCGGCTTCAGCATCTGCTCGGCGCGCACCATGTCGTACGTCGGCGGCGGGAACTCGCGGGCCGACGTCAGGATCTGCGCGTCCGTGTACTGCTTGCGCAGCTTCTGGATGTCCGGCAGCGCCGTCCGCAGCGAGTCGAACAGCTTGCTCGGCCCGGCCAGGAAGTCCTCGATCGCCTTCTGCTGGACGGCGACCGTCGAGTACTCCATCGACAGCAGGTGCCGCAGGGTCAGCTTCAAGCCCTGCTTCAGCAGCGTCGACCGGATGTCGTACGGGCTGTGCAGCGCGGCCATGACCAGCCGGTTGCGGGTGTGGAAGTACGCCTGCCAGTCGGTGGCGTCGTTCTTGTCCGTCCACGGCATGTGCCACACCGCGGAACCGGGCAGCGACACCGTCGGGAAGCCGCGCTCCAGCGCGCGCAGCGAGTACTCCGCGTCGTCCCACTTGATGAACAGCGGCAGCGGGTACCCGGTGCGCTGGACGACCTCACGCGGGAACAGGCACATCCACCACCCGTTGTACGTGGAGTCGATGCGGGCGTGCAGCTCCTCGGTCTCCCGCAGCGTCTCGGTGCCGAAGTCGTGGTCCGTGACCGCGCCGGGCGCCGCGCGCCAGTTGCAGGTCGCCAGGTCCACGACCTCGCCGAAGCTGTGCAGCCGCGCACGGGCCTGGAGGTTCAGCATGTGGCTGCCGACGATGACCGGCTGCGCGCACGCACGCGCGAACGCGTTGGAGCGGAGCACGGCGTCCGGCTCGAGCCGGATGTCGTCGTCCATGAGCATGATCTGGGCGACGTCGGTGTGCTCGATCGCCTCGTACAGGCCGCGGGTGAACCCACCGGAGCCGCCGAGGTTCTCCTGCTCGATGATCTCCAGCTTGTCACCGAGGAGCTTGCGCGCCTCGGCGTAGCCCTGGGTGTCCTTGACCTTGATCGCGCCCTGGTCGGCGACGAAGACCTTCTGCACGACGTCGAGGACCGCGGGGTCCTCGCCGAGCGCCCGCAGCGCGATGACCGCGTCGATCGGGCGCATGGTCGTCATGCCGATGGCGACCTTCTGCTCCGGCAGCGGCGTGTCGGTGGTCCACGCGGCTTCCTTGATCTCCAGCGGCGTGTCGTCGGTGAACACGTCGAACCAGATCCAGCCGCCGTCCTCGAACGGCTTGAGGCTGACCCGCAGTTCGAGGTTCGTCCACGCCTTCGGGCTGCGCACGGCGTGGCCCTCGAGGTGGATGGGGTCGCCGCTGGGCTTGGAGCGGTAGACGTCGACGCGGCCGGCGCCGCGCACGGACAGGCGCAGGACGACCTCCTCGACGGTCGTCCAGCGCTTCCAGTAGCTGGCGGGGAACGCGTTGAAGTACGACGCGAACGACACCTTCGCGGACGCGGGCACGGTCACCGACCGGCGCGACACGACGTGGCTGTGGACGTTCGCGGGCTCGTCCAGGTACAGGGGACGCACGTCGAGCGGGTCCTCGTCGCGGGGGAGGATCACCCGCTGCAGCACCTGGTTCGGGTTGAGACCCGCGCCCTTGGCCGCGACGCGGACCGAGGCCGTGTCGCTCACCTTGCTGTCCGGGGCGGTCGTCTCGATCTTCGGGGCGGCGGCGCTAGGGGCCTTGGCCTGCTCGGTCACGTGCTTCCTCCGGCGAACCGCCATCAACGCGGATTCGGGTTCAGATTCGAACGTTCGACGTGTGGTCATGGCGTGCTTCGCCGCACCCGCGAACGCCACGAAGTCGTGGATCAGGTGCGGCGGCGTTAAGCGACATAGTACCCACGGGCCCGACCACCGCCCGTTCGGGCGCTTGGCGTTCCACCGTGTTCACAAAAGGTGATCGCCCGGTAGGAATCGAACGTCCCACCGGGCGACCACGACCAGGCCTCGCTCAGATGCTGCCGTCGATCGGCGCGCCCTCGGTGAGGTGCGGCGCGATCTTGTTGTCGAACACGCTCAGCGCCGCGCCGATGGCCATGTGCATGTCCAGGTACTGGTAGGTGCCCAGACGGCCGCCGAACAGCACGTTGCGCTCCGCCGCCTCGACCTTCGCCAGCTCGCGGTACCGCTCCAGCATGGTGCGGTCCTCGGCGGTGTTGATCGGGTAGTACGGCTCGTCGTCCTCCTTGGCGAAGCGGGAGTACTCCCGGACGATGACCGTCTTGTCCTTCGGGTAGTCCCGCTCCGGGTGGAAGTGCCGGAACTCGTGGATGCGGGTGTAGGGGACCTCTTCGTCGTTGTAGTTCATGACGGAGGTGCCCTGGAAGTCGCCGGTCTCGACGACCTCGCGCTCGAAGTCCAGCGTGCGCCAGCCCAGGCGGCCTTCGGAGTAGTCGAAGTAGTGGTCCAGCGGGCCGGTGTAGACGACCGGCGTGCCCGCCGGGATCTCGTCCTTGACGTCGAAGTAGTCCGTGTTCAGCCGGACCTCGATGTTCTCGTGCGCCGCCATCTTCTCCAGCCACGCGGTGTAGCCGTCGACGGGCAGGCCCTCGAAGTCGTCGTTGAAGTAGCGGTTCTCGAAGTTGTAGCGCACCGGCAGCCGGGTGATGTTGGCCGCGGGCAGGTTCTTCGGGTCGGTCTGCCACTGCTTGGCGGTGTAGCCGCGGATGAACGCCTCGTAGAGCGGGCGGCCGATCAGCGAGATCGCCTTCTCCTCGAGGTTCTGCGCGTCGGCGGTCTTGATCTCGCTCGACAGCGTCGCGATCAGCTCGCGGGCCTCGTCGGGGGTGTGGGACTTGCCGAAGAACTGGTTGATCAGCGCCAGGTTCATCGGGAACGAGTAGACCTGGTCCTGGTACTTGGCGAACACGCGGTGCTGGTAGCCGGTGAACTCGGTGAACTGGTTGACGTACTCCCACACCCGCTTGTTGGAGGTGTGGAACAGGTGCGCGCCGTAGCGGTGCACCTCGATGCCCGTCTCCGGCTCCGCCTCCGAGTAGGCGTTGCCACCAATGTGCTCACGGCGCTCGAGCACCAGGACCCGCTTGTTCAGCTGGGTAGCGGTGCGCTCGGCCACCGTGAGGCCGAAGAATCCGGAACCGACAACGACAAGGTCATAACCAGCGAAGCTCACGGCAGCCGAGGATAGCGGTGCACCCGTCATGATCCCCAATCACCCCCGTTTAGCGGACAAGTACCTTGATCAGCCAAAACGTCGACGGCGGACGAGCACGGCCACGCTCAGCGCGACGGCTCCCAGTAGACCGAGCAGTGCCGCCACGAGCCCCGGGACGAGCCCCGGCGGGCTCCACGTCACCGTCAGCTGCCCCGCCTTCGGCGCGTCGACCACGACCAGTCCGGCGGGGCCTTCCCGCACGTCCACGGGTTGCCCGTCGAGTTCGGCGCGGTAGCCGGGCCAGTTCAGCCTGGCGAAGACGACCTTGCCCGCGCGGTCGATCCGCAGCGTTTCACGGGTGTCCGTCGAGGTGTCGGAGGAAATCCCTGCATCGGTCCAGGAAACCCGTCCGGACGCCCACGCGATCCCGCCGTCCCTCTTCAACACCGTGACGAGATCGTTGCGGTCGGCGACCCGCCAGCCGGGCGGGGTGACGGGGTTCGGGTTGGCCGAGTTCTGCACGACGACGGTCTCCACGCGCAGCAGGTCCAGCAGCGGCGGGCCGACCTCGGTGGGCTCCAGCAGCTTGTCCAGCGCCTGCGCGCAGGTCGTGCCGAGGTAGTTCATGCAGGTGGCCTGCTTGAACTTCCGGTAGCCCATGCCGGTGTAGGAGGCGACCGTGGCGGCCTTGAGCAGCAGGCCGTTGTTGCCGACGACGACCGAGCCGACCTGGAACGTGGTCCCGTCGTAGTCGGACTTCTGCAACTCCGACACCGTGCGCGGGAAGGCGTAATCGGCCACGTCGGCGTTCTTCGGGAACCACAGGGTTTGCAGCAGCAGCGCCAGCGCGACCCCGGCCACCAGCACCACGGGCAGCGCGCGGGTCCTCGCCAGCCGCACGGCCAGCGCGGTGCCGACCACCAGCAGCGCCACCGACACCAGGTGCCTGCGGAACTCCCACGGGCCCGCGGCGAACGTCAGGTAGGACGTGAACAGCAACAGGCCGACCGTGACCAGCACGCGCGCGCGGGTCCGGTCCGTGCGCAGCCCGGCGCTGAGCAGCACCGCGAACACCACGCCGAACGCCACGTAGACCACCTCGACGTGGCGCAGCGGGAACCGGAACATCCACATGTTCGACGGGCCGATCGCGAACAGCAGGTAACCCGCGAAGACCACGAACACGGCGACGAGTTCCCGCCACCGGTCCCGCACGATCCCCCAGTCCAGCCACGGCAGCAACGGGACGATGAACCACGCGAAGTACATGCCGGGCACGCTCAACCGGGTCGGGTTGGCGAACGTGGTGATCATCGGCAGGTGGCTGGGCATGGACGGGTTCAGGAAGTCCGACAGCCGCGGCATCAGCATGCCCGTGCTGGCGAAGCCCTGGCCCGCGCGGTCGGTGACGGCGGAGTTCCCCAGCAGCGGCAGGTAGACCAGCGGCACGACGAGCGCGATCAGCACGCCCACGAGGAGCAGCCGCAGCAGCGCCGCGCGGTCGCGGGTCACCCAGTTCTCCACCAGCAGCGCGAACAGCACCGCGCACACGCCGAGCAGCCCGTACGGGTTCCCCGTCGTCACGGCGAGCGCGCCGAACAGGAACGGCCACAGTGGACTGCCGACGCCGCGGGCGACCCGGCGCGCGGACCACCACGTGTACGGGATCCAGGTGAACGCCATCAGGCCCGCGACCCACGACGCCGTGTCGTAGTAGAGCGTGAAACCGCCGAACGGCAAGGCGATCGCGAGCACCGCGGCCGCGGCGGGCTTGGCGCCGTACTCGCGGCACAGCAGGTACACGCCGAGCGCCAGCAGCGCCAGGAACTCCGTCTTCACCACCAGCGCGGCGAGCGACAGGTCGTCGAACCGGGACACCAGCAGGTAGTTCGCCAGGTTCACCGGGTTCCACAGGCCGAACAGGGCCTCGGCGGAGAAGTTGCCGCCCATCCAGTTGTCGACCGACAGGAAGACCGGCCACTCCCCCGCCGCGAGCCGCTCGCCGAGGAAGTGCCACGACGGCAGGAACTGCGCCGCGCTGTCGTCCCACACGTAGAAGAACCGGTTGCGCAGGAACGGGAGTTGCGCGAGCAGCGCGACGAGCAGGACGACCGCCCCGGCGGGCAGCGCTCTGCGGGCGAGCGACGTCAAGGCTGGAGCTCACTTTCGGCCGTGCGGTTCACCAGCACGAACTGGGCGATGACGAACGTGAACGGGATGGCCGCCGCGGCCGCGATGAGCGGCGCGATCCGGCTGTCCACGTCGAGCCAGTGCACGAGCAGGTAGAGGCCAGCGGTGCTGACCACGAAGTTGGTCGCGTTGGAGAGCGGGAAGAGCAGGAACTTCCGCCACGTCGGCTTGGTGCGGAAGGTGAAGTAGCAGCTGAGGAAGTACGAGCCGACCATCGCCACGAGAAACGCGAGCACGTGGGCCGCCATGATCGGCACGACGAGGCAGAACAGCAGGTAGCAGCCGTAGTAGACGCCGGTGTTGACCACGCCGACCAGGCCGAACCGGACGATCCTGGCGAACTGCTGGTTCACGACGGGCTGTGCTCCGCGAAGGGCATGGCGACCGGCTGGCCGCCGTGGTCGGCGACCTCCGGCCCGAGCGGGACGGTGACCGGGATCGGCCGCCCGCTGGACTCCTTGACCAGGAAGTGCGGCCTGCGCTTGGTCTCGTAGTAGATGCGGCCGAGGTACTCGCCGATCACGCCGAGGAACAGCAGCTGCAACCCGCCGAGCCCGAGTACGCCGCACATGATCGTCACGTAGCCGGGCACGAAGATCCCGTCGCGGACGGCGTGCACGACGATGAAGACCGAGTAGCAGAACGCCAGCGCGGTGACGAGCCCGCCGAGGTAGATCGCCAGCCGCAGCGGCCGGTTGTTGAACGACACCACGCCGTCGATGCCGTAGTTCAGCAGCTTGCGCAGCGTCCACGTGCTGCTGCCCGCGTGCCGCTGGACGTTCTCGTAGTCGACGACGGCCGTGTCGAAGCCGATCCAGGCGAACAGGCCCTTGGAGAACCGGTTGTACTCGCCGAGCGACAGCAGCGCCTGCACGGAGCGGCGGGTCAGCACGCGGAAGTCGCCGACGCCGTCCTCCAGCTCGACGTCCACGACCTTGTTGATCAGCCGGTAGTACAGCTGGGAGAGCACCTTGCGGGTCGGCTTCTCGCCGGTCCGGCTGCGCCGCGCCACGACCTGGTCGTAGCCGCCCGCCAGCAGTTCGACCATGCGGCCGAGCAGCTCCGGCGGGTGCTGGAGGTCGGCGTCCATGATCGCGACGAGTTCGCCGTTGGCCTGGCTGAGGCCCGCGAGCATCGCCGCCTCCTTGCCGAAGTTGCGGCTGAGCGCGAGGTAGCGGAACCGGGGGTCGCGGTCGGCCAGCAGGCGGAGTTCGCCGAGCGTGCCGTCCTTGCTGCCGTCGTCGACGAGGATGACCTCGAAGTCCTCCGCGACACCGGGGAGCACGCGGCAGAGCACCTCGTGCAGCTCGGCCAGCCCGCGCTCCTCGTTGAAGCACGGGATGACCACTGACAGGCGCATGCGATTCCTCCCCGGTACGCACAACTCCACACAGCACAAGACGCTTCAGGCGGTCTTCAGGTTGCACCGCTAGCCTGTCGCGTGTTTTGCCCTGGTCACTGTACGCAGCAATTCGGGGGGCCGATAACCTACCGGCCTCCGCTGCGGGGCAGGCCTCGCACCAAACTCCCAGGTGGCCGGGTGCCGAACCACGCAAGCCTGTTGCTGACCGTGACGACGATCGTGCTGTACGCCGCGGTCGTCTGGGTGCCGGGTGGTCTGGTGGCCGCAGCGACCGGCTTGCGCGGGTGGACCCTCCTGGCGGTCTCTCCACTGCTCACGTACTTCGTCGCGGGCGTCGCGGGGCCGTGGCTGTGGAAGATCGGCATTCCGTTCACCCCGATGACGTTCGGCGTTTACGCACTCGCTGTAGCCGCCGTCTTCCTCTGGTTGCGGAGGTTCTCCCGCGGCGCGGAACCCGTCGCGCCGTGGACGCGCCGAGGGCACGTCGCGGTTGCCCTCTGCGTGTCGGCGGCGTTCGCGTTCGGGTTCGCCGTCCTCTTCGGAGCGATGGGCGGCGACCTGAACGCCATCCCGCAGGACTGGGACGCGGGCTACCACGCCAACGGGATCCGCTACATCGCCGACACCGGGGACGGCAGCCTCTACGGCACGAGCCGGGTCAACTGGTACGAGCTGCCGAACGGCCTGTTCTACCCGAACGGCTACCACCTCGTCGCCAGCCTGGTCTTCAAGCTCGGCGGGGCCTCGATCCCGGCCGTGCTCAACGCGGGCACGGTGCTGATGCCGGGGCTGCTGGCGCTGTCGCTGGCCGCGCTGGTCCGGCACTTCGGCGGCCGCGCGGTCGTCGCGGGCTACACGGCGGTCATCGCCGCGGCGGCCACCAGCGCGACCTACGACAACCTGTGGCGCGGCCCGCTGCTGCCGTTCACCGTCGGCCTCGCCGTCACGCCGGTGCTGGCGATCGTGCTCGACCGCTACCTGCGCAGGCCCGGCCTGGACACCGGGGCGGTGTTCGCCGCGTGCGCCGTCGGCCTGCTCGCGGTGCACTCCAGCACCCTGTTCGGCGGGATCCTGTTCGTCCTCCCGCTGCTGGTCCAGCGCTGGTGGGGCGCGTGGGCGACGGCCCGCCGCGACCTGGTCCTGCTGCTGCCGCCGATGGCCGCGGGCGGACTGGTCGCCGTGCCGCACCTGTTCGGCGCGCTCAGCGTCTCGGGGAACATCGCGCTGGTGGACTGGCCGTCCACGTTCCCGGTCAGCCAGGCCGTGGGCAGCCTGCTGACGTTCCAGCACGTGACCGCGCACCCGCAGATCTGGCTGGCCGCGGCGCTGTGGATCGGCCTGGCCCGCTTCGGCCGGTTGGGGCCGCTGCGCTGGCTCGCCGGGCCCGCGGTGCTCTTCGGCGCGATCTTCGTGCTCACGGCGTCGTTCTCCCAGCCGTGGGTCGCGAAGGCGACCAGCCCGTGGTGGAACGACCAGTTCCGGCTCATCGCCCTGGCCACGGTCCCGCTGTGCGTGATCGCGGGCCACGGCCTGGCCCAGGTGCACGACCTGCTCGGCAGCCGGATCCGCGTGCCGCTCGTCACGTCCGTCGCGGCCCTGGCGGCGCTCGTCCTGCTCAGCGGCGGCCTGTACTACCGCGTCAACGAGACGCAGGCGCACCGGGCGTACGGCTACACCGCCCGCGAGGACCAGTCGTACGTGGTGACGAAGAACGAGGTCCTGGCCATGCAGCGGCTCGGCGACCTCGTAAAACCCGATGAACGCGTGCTCAACGACCGCAACGACGGCTCGCTGTGGATGTACGCCGTCGCGGGCGTCCACCCGGTCGCGGGCCACTACGACGGCACCCTCGAACCGCCGGACGTGTTCACCCTCCAGGCCCACTTCCGCGAGTACGACACCGACGAACGGGTCCGCGAGGCGGTGCGCCGGCTGAACGTGTCGTACGTCCTTATCGGACGCGGATACGTCCGCGAGTACAACCGGAGGGCTACCGGGCTGCGTGATCTCGGTGGAGCGGATTTCCTGACCAAGGTCTACGAGAACGAGGACGCCGTGGTGTACCGACTCGTCGTGCCGAAGAGCGCGGTGTCGTGAGGAACGCGCGCGTGCTGGCCGCGCTCGTGCTGGCCGGGCTGGTCGTCGCGTGCTCGGCGCGCGTGCCGTCCGGCAGCGTGTCGACCGGCCCGCTGTCGTTGCAGGTCGTGGCGCACGAGGACGACGACCTGCTGTTCATGAACCCGGAACTCGGGGACGACGTCCGGTCCGGTCGCCCGGTCGTGACGGTGTACCTGACCAGCGGCGAGTCCAACGCGCAGGACGTGCCCGCCTACATCGCCCAGCGGCAGGCCGGGGTGCGGGCGGCGTACTCGGCGATGGCGGGCGTGGCCGACGACTGGCGCGGGTCGGCGCTGACCGTGGACGCGGACCACTCGGTGGAGCAGTACGAGCTGAAGGCCCGGCCCGAGGTGAAGCTGCTCTTCGTGAACCTGCCGGAGGACCACGGCGGCTCGCACGCGCTGCGGCGGCTGTGGGCGGACCGGACGGAGTCCGTGCGGGCCACGACGCTGCTGCCCGCGAACGCCCAGGTGCCGCGCCGGTACCGGTACACCCGGTACGCGCTGCTGGACCTGCTCCAGACGGTGATGACCCGGTTCCAGCCGACCGTGATCCGCACCCAGGACAGCAACCCGGAGACGTCCTACCCGCACTGGCAGCCGTTCTACGACCACCCCGACCACCTGATGACGGCGAAGTTCACCGACGAGGCCGCCCGGCTGTACCGGAAGTCGGCCCACCAGCCGGTGTTCGTGCAGGTCAACTACCGCGACTACAACGTCGAGCAGGTGCCGGTCAACCTCGACGCCGCCCAGCAGCGGGACAAGCTGGACGACTTCGCGAAGTACCGGGCCCACGACCCGATGGTCGGCAACCAGCAGAGCTACGAGGACTGGCCGCGGCGGATGTACCACCGCTGGCCGCGCGGGGTGTCGTGGGTCGGGAAGGACGAGCACGGCGTGCTGCGGGCCTTCGCCGTGCGCGGCGGCGAGGTCACGGCGTGGTCGAGGCGGGGACCGGCGTGGGACAGCACCGACCTCGCGTCCGCGGGCGGGCCGTTGGCGCCCGCGTTGAGCGTGGCGACGGGACGGGACGGGCTGCACGTGTGCGGGCGGCGGACCGACGACAACACCATCGCGTGCTGGCGGGGCGGCGAGTGGACGTCGCTGGGCAGCCCGTCGCCGTCGATCGACGTGGGCGTGCCGTTCGCCGTCGCCGCGGCGGACGGCCCGGTGAGCGTCTTCGTCCGCACCACCGCGGGCGGGCTGAGCCGGATCTCGCAGGACGCGAACGGCAAGTGGGGCGACTGGGTCGACCTGGGCGGCACGGGGCTGCTCGACGGCCTGGCGGCCGTCGACGGCCCGGACGGCGTCGAGGTGTTCGCCTCGACCACGGGCGGGGTCCGGCGGTGGCACGGCGGGTGGGACGACGGGTTCCCGTCGGCGGTCCCGGCGGCTCCCCCGGTCGCGCTGCGGGACGCCCTCCTCTACCGGGTGGCGAACACCGGCGAGGTGGCCGTGAGCAAGCGCGGGCCGTCCGGGTGGCTCCCGCCGGTCCTGGTGCCCGGTCCCGGCGGTCCGGGGCAGGTGGCGGCCGTCGACCGCGGCGGCCTGCGGCTCGTCGGGCGGGATGCCGAGGGCCGGATCACCACCACCCGTGAACTGCCCGGCGGCGGGTTCGGGCCGTGGACGGCCCGCAAGGCGGGCACGGTCGACTACCCGACCGTCGTCACCGACGGGACCGAGGACCTCGCGCTGGCCATCGGACCCGACGGGCAGCTCACGACGGACTCCCTGGGCTAGCCCCGGTCGGACTGGTCCTGGCGCTGGGGCGCGGGCCACGGCATCGGCACGGCCGTCAGCTCCGGCAGGACCTCGGCGGCGACCCGCTCCAGCACGGACTCGTGGCCCGCGTACACGCCGTCCGCCCGCGGCCAGTGCGCGATCACGTCGGTGAAGCCGAGGTCCTGCGCGCGGCCGACCATGTCCCGGAACACCGAGACGCCCGCCAGCGAGTACTGCGGCGAGGCGTCCAGCAGCAGGTAGCGGTCGATCGTCTCGCTGGCCCGCTCGATGCCCGCGAGCTTCTCGTCGAACTGCTCGGCCATCGTGCCGACGCCGCGCCACCACGCCTCGATGTCGTCACCGCCGGGACCGGTGGTGACCCAGCCGGTGCCGTAGCGGACGGCCACGTCCATCGCCTTCGGGCCGTTGGCCGCGACCAGGAACGGGATGCGGGGGCGCTGGACGCAGCCGGGAGCGCTGCGGGCCTCCTCCGCGGTGTAGAACTTCCCGCTCCACGTCGTCCGCTCGCGGGTCAGCAGCAGGTCCAGCAGCTCCACGAACTCGCCGAAGCGGGCGGCGCGGCCGGGCTGGTCGCCCGTGCCGGTGACCTGGAGGTCGTAGCCGCCCTGCGCCCCCGCGCCGACGCCGAGCGTGAGCCTGCCGTCGGAGATGTCGTCCAGCGTCATCAGCTCGCGGGCGAACGGGACCGGGTGGCGGAAGTTCGGCGTGGCCACGAGCGTGCCGAGCCTGATGTTCGCGGTGACCGTGGCGGCGGCCGTCAGGGTCGGCACCGCGCCGAACCACGGGCCGTCCACGAGGGTGCGCCAGCCGAGGTGGTCGTAGGTCCACGCGTGGTGGAAACCGAGCTCCTCCGCTGCTCGCCACTTCGGTTCCGCTACCCACCAGCGGTGTTCGGGGAGGATCACGATGCCGGTACGCACAGTCGAACAGTAACGATGCCGCGCCCCGACCACGAACGGGCAAGGCAGTATGGGGGTCGTGGAGAAGCCCCGCTTGGTCGCCTCGGACATCGACGGAACACTGCTCGCCCTGGAGTACCGGGTGACCGAGCGGACGGCGGCAGTGGTGCGTCGGGTGATCGAGTCCGACACCCCGTTCGTGCTGGTCAGCGGCCGTCCGCCCCGCTGGATCCCGAGCATCGCGGAACAGGTCGGAGCGACCGGTTTCGCGGTCTGCGCGAACGGCGCGGCGCTCTACGACATCGGGGCCGACCGGATCGTGTGGCAGCGCGGACTCGGACCCGTTCAGCTGAACGACCTGGCGTCGGTGCTGCACGAGGTGATCCCCGGCTGCTCGCTCGCGGCGGAGCGCGTGGGGACGTCCGCGTTCGACGACACCGTGCGGGCGTTCGTGGCCGAGCCGACCTACGACCACCCGTGGGCGGCCAGCGACGAGTTCGAGGTGCCGCTGGCCGAGGTGCTCGGCCACCACGCGGTGAAGCTGCTGGCGCGGCACTCGTCCATGACCAGCGAGGAGATGGCGCTGGCCGCCGAGGCCGTGCTGGGCGACGAGATCATGGTGACGTTCTCCACCAACGACGGGCTGCTGGAGCTGTCCGCCGCCGGGGTCACGAAGGCGACCGGGCTGGCGGACGTGGCCGAGCGCCTGGGCGTGGAGCGGGCCGACGTGGTGGCGTTCGGGGACATGCCGAACGACGTGCCGATGCTGCGCTGGGCGGGCCACGGCGTGGCGATGGGCAACGCGCACGCCGACGCGCTGGCGGTGGCCGACGAGGTCACCGGGCTGCACACCGACGACGGTGTGGCGCTGGTCCTGGAGCGCTGGTTCTAACGGGTGATGCGGACGGAACCGGTCTGGTCCGCGGGGTTCGCCGAGGCAGGCGCGACGCTGAGGATCCCGAGCGCGACCAGGCCCAGGGCCACTACCGCCAACCGGGCTGACTTCACGAACCGCATCCCCGAACTCCTGTCACCCAAAGAAGCACCGTTACTCCGTTAGAGTGACATACAAGACGCGTTCTTGGGAACCGCCTGACCCCTAGTAACGACTGATCGTCCCTTGCCGAATCTTGAAGGCAACCGACCTACCACATCGGACGTCATCAAGCTCGTCCACACGGGACAAGTTCAGTCTTTGGGGGGAACAAGCGAATGGCACACGTCAGTCGTAGAACAGTGCTGGTGGCGGGCGTCACCGTCGCCACGACGGCCGCCATCGGCGTCGGCATCGGCTCGGAAGCGCTTGCGGCGGGGGCACGCAGCGTTCCGACCGGGGGGAGCTACCTGCAGATCGTCGCCCACACGGATGACGACCTGCTCTTCCTCAACCCGGACATCCAGCCGTCCATCCAGTCCGGGCGGCCGGTCCGGACCATCGTCCTCGGCGCCGACGAGTACAACGGCGTCGAAGGCGAGATGACCCGCGAGCAGCTCGCCGCGAGCGTCCAGGAGGGGTCGCGCAGCGCGTGGGCCGTGCTCGCGGGCAAGCCGAACAACTGGACCCGCGCCACGATGGTCGTCGCGGGCAAGACCGTCGAGATCGACACCCTCACCGGCGCGCCGCAGATCCAGATGATCTACCTGAGCCTGCCGGACGCGGGCGACACGCTGCACACCGACGCGCTCACCGAGTTGTGGAACAGCACGAGCTACTCCACCACCACGATCCGCCCGACCGGCAGCGCGGTCCCCGTCCAGACCTACAACCAGGCCGCGCTGAACGCCGTGCTGCTGGCGCTGCTCCAGCAGTTCCAGCCGACGACGATCCGCGTCCAGGACCCGTACCCGGACGACGCCCGCAACCCGGACCAGCAGGACCACTGGGACCACATCGCCGCCGCGAAGTTCGCGCAGAAGGCCGTCAAGGCCTACGAGGGCCCGGCGGGCAGGCCGTACGCGCTCCTCACGCGCTACCGCTGCTACAACACCCAGAACGCCCCGGCCAACGTGCCGACCGCGCTGCTCAACCCGAAGACGGCGGGCTACCAGGCCTACGCGGCCCACGACCCGCTCACCGGCGGCGCGTTCGACACCAACCTCGCCCGCAACTACCACCGCTGGCCGGTCGTGTCCCCGTGGGCCGCGATCGACAGCACCGGAACCCTGCACGCCTTCGTGGTGGCGGGCGACTCGCTCATGCTGTGGAAGCAGCAGAACGGCGGCGCCTGGACCGGCCCCACCAGCCTCAAGACGGGCTCGTTCGCCCCCGGCGTGGCGGTGGCCCTCCGAGGCGACGGCAAGCTCCAGATCGCCGTGCTGGACCTCGACACCGGCTCGATCCTCACCACCAAGCAGACGGCGGCGGGCGCGGGCTTCGCCACCACGTGGACGAACGTCGGCAACCCCAACGGCAACACCCCCGCCTACGGCACCCCGGCTCTGGGCGTGAACTCCGATGGCGGCATCGAGATGTACGCCGTTAACAAGGCAGGCCTGCTCTGCAACGCGTTCGAGCAGGGCAGCGGCTTCAGCTCGTGGTTCACCGTCACGGGCGGCGGCAACAAGGCCATGACCCCGCCGGTCGCGATCACGGCCCCGAGCGGCAAGCTCCACGTCTTCGCGGACGGCAACGGCAAGACCCTCCACTGGTACCAGAACCCCGGTGCGGGAACCGTCTTCCAGGCCCTCACGGGCACCGCGGAATCCACCTTCGCCCCCGGCGCGGCCATCGAGGCGTCGAACAAGGTCCGCATCGTCAGCCGCGAGCAGAACGACGGCGCGGTCGGCACCCTCGCGGAGAAGACGGCGAACGGCGCCTGGGCGACGGCCCTGACGCACATCGGCGGCCAGGGCGGCGTGGGCCCGGTGGCGGCGGTCACCTCGGGCGGCGCCACCCCGCGCATCCTCGCGTTCAGCCGCAACGACGGCTACGGCATCAGCGTCTCCAGGCAGTCCTCGACGGGCAACTTCGGCGCGTGGACGGACCTGGGCGGCTACTGCGAGGTCGGCCCGGCGGCCGTCCGCGACGCCATGGGCCTGGTCCGGGTCCTGGTCGTCGGCGGCGACGCCAAGCTGTACGAGCTGGTCCAGACGGCGGCGGGCCCTGACGGCGCTTTCGGCGCGTGGCAGCAGGCGGGTAGCTAACCCGCTCACGACGAAGGCCCCCACCGGATTCCGGTGGGGGCCTTCGCCTTGGTCGTGAGAAGACCGGTCAGTCGACGGCGGGAGCCGTGGGCGCGACGCCGCGCTTGCCCTGGATCCAGACGAACCCGGCCGCGATGCCCGCGGAGCTGAGGTCGGCGATGGTGAACATCAGCCGCGACACCACGGCCAGCGCCAGCGCCTGCCCGGACGGCATCACCGTGACGAGCGCGGCGACGATGACCGCCTCGCGAGCGCCCAGGCCGGAGGGCAGGAAGAACGCCATCAGCCCGGCGGTCATGGACACGCCCATGGCACCGGCGCACAGGATCAGCGTGTTGAACCCCGGAGCGCCCACCGAGGTGGACAGCAGCCACAGGTGCACGCCGAACATCACGTAGATCGCGACGGCCAGCACGACGCCCTTGAAGATCGCCACGCCGTTCAACCGGTGCGGCAGCGGAGCCTTGCGCAGCAGCTTCAGCACCGTGGACACGAGCCACGTCAACGGCACCGGGTGCAGGAACACCAGGCCGACGACCAGGAGCGCGAACAGCCACAGCAGCTCGGGGTGGTCCCCGCCCAGGATGATCGGCAGCGCCAGCAACCCGGTGATCATCGAGGCGACGACCCCGAGCCCGGTCGCGATGAGCCCGGCCGTGAAGCTCCGCGCCCGGCTGACGCCCGCTTCCTTCGCCAGCTCCATCGACAGCAGCACGGCCCACACCGCGCCGGGGATGTACTTGCCGAGCTGCCCGACGAGGTAGAACTTGGACGCCTCGGACACCCGCACCGGCGCTCCGAGGTCCGACAGCACGACCTTCCACACCACCGGTCCGAGCCACACGCCCACGTAGACCGCCGCGAGCGACAGGACCACGGAGTACCAGGGCAGGGACAGCAGCGTCGCGGAGACGTCGTTCCACTGCTTCACCACCTGGTACACGGCTCCCGCCAGCACCAGCAGGACGAGTAGCCGCTTCGCCCAGGCGATGATCGTCGCCTTCCGGCTGGGCGGTGCGGCGACGTCGGCGGCCACGGGCTCCGTGGTGGCGAGGTCGTCCTGGACCTTCATCGGGTCTCCGGTGATGTCGGTGGGCGAAGTGGAGTCGGCCATGGGTCAGCCGGTCACCGTGGTGAGGCGGCTGAACTCGGACAGCAGGTCGTACCCGTCCCAGACCGCAGCGAAGCTGAGAGCAGATCCGAACGGGACGATCCTGTCAATACCCCGCCCGGCGAGGGCGTGGGCGAACTCGACCAGTTCGTCGCGCTGGAAGCCGAAGTGGCTGAACGTCTGGTCCTTGCGCTCGGCGATGCGCACGAACTCGTCCAACCCGGACAGCGTCGCCTGCGGGAAGGTGCCGACGCCGAGCCACTCCCGCGGCACGTCGGCCGCGTGGGTCAGCTCCAGCGTGGCGACCGCGTTGCTGGCGAAGCTGATCGAGGTGGCGTGCCCCTCGGCGGCCACGCCGTACGCCGACACGCGCTTCTGCACGGCCATCGCGGGTTCGACCACGAAGTGCTTGCTCGCCACGACGTCCGCCAGCAGGGCCAGGAACTCCGGCCGGGCGGCCTGCGCGCCTGCCTCGTCGCCGACCCAGAACAACGTCCGCGGCGACGAGCAGGCGGCCTGGTCGAACCAGTACGAGTCGTTGTAGAAGCCGATGGCCGCGTCCCGGCGCTGCTCCGGCGTGGCCCGCTGCCACCCGTCGACCGAGATCGCCGCGAACGACGCCCGGTCCGGGAAGGTGAGGTCACGCGCGTGCGGCGCGATCGGGCTCTTGCGGATCTCGGCGACCGACCGGTCCCCGCCCCAGATGACCCGCAGGTCGCACGCGGCGGACAGCGCCGACGTCACGACCTCGTCGCGCCCGTACGTCACCATCCGCTGGGTCTGCGCGACGATCGGGTCCGCTTCCGCCAGCGCCTCGTTGAGGCAGGCGATCACGGTCTCCGCCGCGCCGGCGGACCGCGCCGAGATCCGGACCACGTTGGGGTTGCCCGCCAGGGCGGACAACGCCCACGAGTACACGAAGATCGTGTCCACGTTGGCCGGTGGCACGTGGAACACCAGTCCACGCGGGAAGCGGAGCTCGTCGCCCGAGGTCTCCAGGCCCGCCAACGCTTTGTTGATTTCCCCGCGTCGCAGGAAGAACCCCAGCGACGCCAGTTCCGGGAACCGGCGGGCGGTCGCGGGCGCGAGCAGCTTGCGGGCGAACTTCACGATGAAGTCCACGATCCGCGGGTCGCCGACCTTGAGCCGCCCACCTTCGGGCTCGGCGGTCAACGACGCGAGGAGGTCCTCGACCTCGACGTCCGGCCCCGCCGGGAACCGCTGCTGGATGGGGCTCACGCCGCCGTACCTCCGCTGAAAGTGTCCGAGCACCCACGGGCTTCCGCACGGGGCAGACGACCCAGGACCGAGAAGCGCTTACCGGGCCAGTCGCCGTCGTCGATGCCGTGCACGACGCCGAGGTCCTCGGTGAGCAGCACGTGGCCGGGGTAGGACCGCGGCACGGTGCTGACCACTTCAATGACGCCCGGCACGCCGACAGGTTGCTCGGCCCACGTCTCGGGATCGCGGATCACGATGTCCGCGAAGTCCGGGCAGTACAGCGAGTTGCCCGACGGGCCCTCGACGAACACGGTGCCGAGCTGCTCCACCATGCCGTAGTAGTTGTGGATCCGGGTCAGCCCGGTGTCCGCGGCGAACGCGCGCCGGAACTCCGCGTTGTCCACGGCCTTGTCGATCAGCTTCTTCCAGCCACCGGAGTGGATGAGGATGCCGTTCGACAGGTCGAGCTTGTGCTCGCGGGCGACCTCGTAGAGGTACTGCCACACCATGAACGTGAAGCCGAAGATGAGGAACGGCTCGGAGCCGTGCTTCGCCAGGAAGCCCTTGATGGCCTCCACGTCCGGCTGGTCGTTCTCGTCGAGCGCGTACACGTGCTGGCGGCCGAAGTTGGCCATGCCGAGCACGCCGGCGCCGCGCGCCGAGAACGAGCGGCGGTTCTTGATGATGCCGATGGTGTCGACCATCAGCATCGGCAGGCGCTTCTCGCCGAGCACGGCCTGCAACGTCCGGCCCAGGTAGCGCGGCTGGTCACCGGCGGCCTGCTTGTCCAGGTAGATGCGCGACACCTCGGCGCCGGTCGTGCCGGACGACGTGAGGACCTTGAACACCTCGTCGTCCGGAACGGACTTCAGCACGTGGTGCTTGAACATCCGCACCGGCAGCCACGGCACCTCTTCGACCGAGCCGAACGCCGCGCCGCGCGCGAACCCCAGGGACCCCAGGATGCGGTCGTACGGCTCGCAGGTGGCGCGGTGGTGCTCGGTGAGCTCGGTCAGCGCGGGCAGCAGTGCGGCCTCGCGCTCGGCCTGGCTCAGCCCGAAGACGCCTTCAACAGTGGCTGTCATGCCCGTCCCTCCAGGGAGCGGTAGTCGATCTTGCCGCTGGGGAGCAGCGGCAGGGCGTCGACGTCCCGCACGTCGAATCCGGACACGTGCAGGTGCAGCTTCTCCGCGAGGACGCGGGCGGCCGCCTTGCGCGTGTCGGCGGCGCAGTCCTCGACCCAGACGACTACCTTGTCGCCCGCGGGCACCGCGGCCGCCGCTCCCAGGTCCAACCCCGAACCGCGCAGCAGTTGTTCCAGGTCGTCCAGGTTGACGCGGTTGCCGAAGACCTTGCCGATGCGCTTGAGCCTGCCGGTGATGTGCAGGTAGCCGTCCTCGTCGAGCCTGCCGAGGTCGCCGGTCTCCAGCTCGCCGTGCCGCGAATCACCGTCGGCCAGCTCGGCCTCGCTCTCCGCGTAGCCCATCATCACGTTCGGGCCGCGGTAGAGGACCTCGCCGACCACGTCCGGCGACGTGGTCTCGACGCCGTCGTCGCCGCGGATCACGAACGCGCCGCCGGGCAGCGCCGGACCGGCCGAGCCGATCTTGTCCGCGAGCTTCTCGGCGGGCACGGTCGACATCCGCGGACCGGCCTCGGTCTGGCCGTACATCACGAACATCCGGCCGCCGACGGCGAGCATCTTGTCGTTGAACAGCACCACGAGGTCGTCGCGCAGCTTGCCGCCCGCCTGCGTGACGGTGCGCAGGCTCGGGTACTTCGCCGGGTCGAACTTGAGGCGCTTCAACATCTCGTAGTGGTACGGGACGCCCGCCAGCGAGGTGATCTTGTGCTCCTCGACGGCCGTCCAGAACGCCCGGCCCATCACGCCGGTGCCCTCGACGACGACGGTCGCGCCGCGCACGAGGTGGCTGTTGAGGACGGACATGCCGTAGCTGTAGTGCAGCGGGAGGCTGGTCGGCGCGACCTCGTTCGAGTCGATGCCCAGCACGTCCGCGATGGCCTCGGCGTTCGCCAGGACGGCGGCGCGGGAGAGCCGGACGAACTTGGGGTTGCCGGTCGACCCGCTGGTCGGCAGCAGCACGGCCAGGTCCGGGTGCGGGGCCACGCCCTCGACCTCGGAGCGCACCCACGCGGGGCCGCCGATGTCGCCGTCGCGGTAACCGGCAGGGGCGTCGCCGTCCGCGCCGAGCACCGCGGCGGGCCGGAACCGGCCCACCAGCTCCAGCAGCACCTCGCGGTCCTGACCGGCGTCGAGCAGCGCCACGGCCCGGCGCGCCTCGAACGCGGCCAGGTAGCGCAGCACGCTCGCCAGGTCCACGTCCGTGCGCGCGAACAGCACGCCCGCGGGCACGTCGGCCAACTCAGCGGCCACAGCCTCGACGCGGACGCGCAGGTCAGCCGGTTCGAGCACCTCGCCGCTGGCCGCGTCGACCAGGCGGCCACCACCGTCGAGCAGACCGCGCGCCGTCACAGGACGAGGCCTCCGTCGACCCCGAGCACCTGGCCCGTGACGAACGCGGCCTCGTCGCCCGCCAGGAAGCGGATGGCCTTGGCCACGTCCTCCGGGGCGCCGAGCCTGCCGAGCGGGGTCGCCTTGACGTTCGCGGCGATGGCCTCCTCGCCCATCGCGGCGGTCATGGCGGTGTCGATCACGCCGGGGGCGACCGCGTTGACGCGGATGCCGTACCGGCCGAGTTCCTTGGCGGTGGACCTCGCGATGGCGGTCACGCCCGCCTTGGACGCCGCGTACGCGCTCTGACCGGCGCTGCCCTGCTCGCCCGCGATGGACGCGAGGAGCACGATCGAGCCGGACTTCTTGCGCATCATCGCGCGGGCCGCGGCCTGCACCGTGTACAGCGAGCCCGCCACGTTCGTCGACAGCATCCGGTCGATGAGGTCGTCCTTCATCATCCCGACCAGCGCGCCTTCGAGCACGCCCGCGTTGGCGACGACGACGTCCAGCCTGCCGTGCTCCTTGGCGACCGCGCGGATCGTCGCGCTCACGGCGGCGGAGTCGGTGACGTCCAGCGCCACCCCCGTCACCCGGCCGCCGGGGACGCCCGCGGCGGCCTCCTTGGCGACGGCCTCGTCGCGACCGGTCAGCACCACGGTCGCACCCGCCTCGGCCAGCGCGGTGACGGTGGCCAGGCCGATTCCCCTGGTGCCGCCGGTGACGATGGCTACCTTGTCGGTGAGGTCAGTCACTGTTCAACCAGTCCTGTAGGCACGTCTTGGATCCCCGTCGAGGGTACTTGCCTGCCGAGACGGGTCGTTACCGGCATGAAGCAGGCCCGAAACGCTGGTTTTACGCGTTCCGGGCCTGCTCCGAACGGTCGAACTCAAGCCTTGACGCCGAAGCCCTCGAGCATGTCGACGGCGACCTTGAAGCTGCTCATGTCGATGACCTGGTCGGTGGCGAACTCGACGTCGAACTCGTCCTCGATGGCCGCGACCAGCGCCATGTGGCCGACGGAGTCCCACTCCTCGATCTCGCGGTACTTGAGGTTCTCGACGTCGACGGAGGCGTCGAGGCCGAGTGCCTCGACGAAGACGTCGCGGAGCTTGTCGTTCAGCGCCATGGTGTTCTCGATCTCCGTGCTCGGGGGATGGGTCTAGTGGTCGGCGGGGCCGCGGTCGGCCCACGCCTTCAGCAGGGTCGCCAGGTCCTCGGGCAGCCCGGAGGCGGGCAGGTCGCCCACGCCCTTGAGGAACGGCTCCAACGCCGCGATCGTCGCCTCGTCGCAGCCGCGGCGGCTCAGGCCCACCACGTTGATGCCCGAGACCCTGGCCGGGTTGCCGACCGAGATGGTGAACGGGCCTATGTCCTTGCGGACCGCGCCGCCCATGCCGACCATCGCGCCGGGGCCGACCTCGGCCTTCTGGTGCACGACGGTGCCCATGCCGATGTTCGCGTGGGACCAGATGTGGCAGTGGCCACCCAGCTGCACGGACGCGAGCGTGACGGAATCGTCGACGACGCAGTCGTGGCCCAGGTGGGTGCGCGAGAGCAGGTAGTTGCCGTCGCCCACGCGAGTCGTGCGCCAGGTGCCCTGGTGCATCGTGAAGTACTCGCGGATCTTGTTGCCGTCGCCGATCTCGACGCCGAAGCCCTCGAGCTCGCCGTCCCACCCGGCGGGGTGGGGTCCGGTGCGGTCCTCGGCGGGGGTGCCGATGGAGACGTGGGGGCCGATCCAGTTCCCGCTGCCGATCCGGGTCTTCCCGACGATCACGGCGTACGGACCGATGACGTTGTCATCGCCCAGCTCGACGCCCTCGCCGATGACGGCGGTGGCATGAATGCGGTTGGTCACGAGGTCCGTTCCTGCTCAGATGTCGTTCGAATGACCCAGGTCACTGCCCTGGCCCCTGCCCCGGACCCACAGCAACACGGCCGCAATCGGCGGGTAACGTGTGGCAACGCGTCAGGGGCGGGACGACCAGTCACCTTACCGGACGCGGTCCACCGTCTCCGGAGCGAAAGACTGCTGCATGATTCCCATCACCGTTGTCGACGTCCAAGACGCGGAGCCGCTGGTTCTTGAGGTGCTCCGGTCCGGTGTCATCGCCCAGGGCCCCATGGTCAAGCGCTTCGAAGAGGCCTTCGCCCAGGTGGCCGGAGTTCCCCACGCGATCGCCGTGAACAACGGCACCACCGCGCTGGTGGCCTCCATCCAGGCGTTGGACCTCAAGCCGGGCGACGAGGTCATCACCTCGCCCTTCACCTTCGTCGCGACGCTGAACGCGATCCTGGAGGCGGGTGCCACCGCTCGGTTCGCGGACATCCGCACCGACGACTTCTGCATCGACGCCGACGCCGTCGCCGCGCAGGTCACCGACCGCACCAAGGTCCTCATGCCGGTGCACCTCTACGGCCAGACCGCGGACATGGGCAAGCTCGTGCCGCTCGCCGAGCAGCACGGCCTGACCATCGTCGAGGACAGCGCGCAGGCCGTTGGCGCGACGTTCGAGGGCAAGGCGGCGGGCAGCTTCGGCATCGGCTGCTTCTCCCTCTACGCGACGAAGAACATCACCACCGCCGAGGGCGGCATGATCACCACCTCCGACGACGCGCTGGCCGACAAGCTGCGCGTCATGCGGAACCAGGGCATGCGCGCCCGCTACCAGTACGAGATGGCGGGCCACAACTACCGCCTGACCGACCTGCACGCCGCGCTGGGCATCCCGCAGCTGGAGAAGCTGGCCACGCTCACGGCCGCGCGCCAGCGCAACGCCGAGGCGCTGTCCAAGGGTCTCGCCGACATCCCCGGCCTGACCGTGCCGGGCGTGCTGCCGGGCCGCGAGCACGTGTGGCACCAGTACACGGTCCTGGTCGGCGAGGACGCCGCCGTGACCCGCGACGAGCTGTCCGCGAAGCTGAACGAGAAGGGCATCGGCAACGGGATCTACTACCCGAAGCTGGTGTTCGACTACGACTGCTACCGCGAGCGCGCCGACGTCATCGCCTCCGACGTGCCGGTCGCCAAGAAGGTCGCCGAGCAGGCGCTGTCGCTGCCCGTGCACCCGAAGCTCACGGACGCCGAGCTCGAGACCATCGTCAGCTCCGTCCGGGAGGTGTTCGGCGCGTGACCACGGCCAAGCCCAAGATCGCCCTCGTCGGCGCGGGCATGATGGGCTCGCTCCACGCCCGCGTGCTCTCGCAGTCCGACCGCGCCGACTTCACGCTGCTGGTGGAGCAGCGGGCCGAGATCGGCAAGGACATCGCGGAGCGCTACGGCGCCACGTACACGGACTCGATCGACGAGCTGGCGAAGGTCGACGCGGTCGTCATCGCCGCCGCGACCGAGGCGCACTACGACATCGCCCGCCAGGTGTTGGAGATGGGCAAGCCCCTCCTCGTGGAGAAGCCGCTCGCGGCCACCTACGAGCAGTCGGCCGAGCTGGTCGAGACCTCGGAGCGCCTCGGCCTCCCGCTGGTCTGCGGCTTCCTGGAGCGCTTCAACCCGGCGATCCTGACGGCGAAGCAGTTCATCGGCGACGTGGTCCAGGTCAACGCCATGCGCCACAGCCCGTTCGTGCCGCGCATCAAGACCGGTGTCGCGACGGACCTGCTGATCCACGACATCGACCTCGCCATCGGTTTCATCGGCGAGGCCCCGTCGGCGGTCAAGGGCAGCTTCGGCTTCTTCCAGCCGCAGTCCAAGGAGAACAAGTCCGAGGACAGCGCCGACGCCACCATGAGCTTCGAGCACGGCGCGCTGGCCACGATCTCGGCCAGCCGCATCTCGCAGCGCAAGGTCCGCCAGATCAGCGTCCTGGAGCTGGACCGGCTCATCGAGATCGACCTGCTCCGCAGGGACATCACGATCTACAAGCACGTCGCCGACT
Organism: Umezawaea sp. NPDC059074; assembly: GCF_042738955.1. NCBI lineage: Bacteria > Bacillati > Actinomycetota > Actinomycetes > Pseudonocardiales > Pseudonocardiaceae > Umezawaea > Umezawaea sp. NPDC059074. The sequence continues at coordinate 107,348 of NZ_JBHYHC010000007.1, read as the reverse complement.
CCCCGGCCGCTGACGGCGTCGGCTACAAGCAGCAGACGGTGATCGAGCTCCCCACGATCATGCAGTCGGCGGAACCGCTGGCCGCCCAGCTGAACCACTTCCTGAACCTGCTCGAGAAGGGCGCGGGTTCGGACGAGGTGTCGGCGGAGCGCAAGGCGATCCTCCCGGCCCACCTGGCCGTGCACCACGCGACGGTCTCCGCCCTCGGCGGCTGACCAGCGACAAGGCAAAGGGCCCGCGCACCTTCCGGTGCGCGGGCCCTTCGTCGTTCCAGGAGCTACTCGGCGGCGACGGCGTCCTCGGTCCTCTTCCGCCGCCCGGTCACGAGCACGAACCCGGCGTAGGCGAACCCGAGCACGAGGGCGACCAACGTCACCTTCCACCCGAGGCTCAACCCCGGCGGCTGGAAGTCGAGCACGATCGTGCTCCCCCCGTCCTTGGCGGCGGGAACGTCCACCTGGATCACCCCGGCGGGCCCCTGCTTCACCTCGACGGTCTTCCCGTCCACCGTGGCCGTCCACCCTGGCCACGCCAGCGCCGCGTACAGCACCGTCCCACCGGACCCGGTGTACTTCGACGTCTCGCCCTCGGCGCCGTCGGCCTGGTCGGCGGTGATCTCCACGCCATCAGCCGCGTACGAGACCCGACCGTCCTTGAACGGCAGCGGCTCGTCCCGGTGCAGCACCGTGACCGCGGCCGTCTTCTCCTTCTCCGACCAGCCCGCGGGAGCCGTCGTCGGCTCGTCCAGGTAGTCGTTGGCCACCACGACGGTCTCGAGCCGGAGCGTGTCCGCCAGGGGGGCGTCCACCTTGGACGACGTCGGCTGCCAGATCCGGTCGAACGCCTGCGGGCACACCCCGCCGTAGTAGTTCATGCACAGCTGCTCGGAGAACGCGTTGTACCCGAGCCCGGTGTAGGAGTTCAGCGCCGAGACCCCCGCGACCTCCCACTGCGCCCCGAACAACCCGTCCCGCCAGCTCTGCTCCGGCGACACCCCGCCGGTGTTCTTCGCCAACGCCGCCGTGTCCGCGATCAGCAGCGTCGACCCCTCGTACCGGTGGTCGAACCGCGCCTGCATCGCCGACACGTCGTGGGGGAAGTTCCACGGGTTGACGTTGTTGTTGCCCTTGTAGTGGATCAGCTGGAACCCGAGCACCGCCGCGGTCCCCACCACCAGCACCAACGCCCCGTACTTGGGCGCCCGCCGCGTCACGAACAGGAACGCGAACAGCAGCACCCCGACCACCACGGCGGCCGCGGCGTGGTACTTCGAGCTCAACGGCTGGGAAGCCCACGACAGGTAGAACCCGCCGAACACGATCGCGCCGCTGATGACCGCCCGGTTCCGCTTCGCCGACGTGTGCAGCCCCTTGCTGAGCAGCACCGCGAACAGCACCATCACCGGCAGGTACACGTACTCGACCAACCGCGCGGGCCACCGGAACATGCCCATGTTCGACGGCCCGATCGTGAACAGCACGTACACGACCAGGAACAGGAACACGGCCAGGTAGTCCCGCGCCCTCGTGCGCAGCTCGGACCACTTCAGCCACGGGATCAGCGGGGCCACGAACCACGCCAGGTACGTGATCGGGAACGTGAACGCCTCGGCCCCCTGCCACGACTCCAGCTGCGCCTGGAACGTCGGCGCGCTCAACCCGAACAGGTCGGACAAAGCGGGCACCAGGAACCCGTTGTTGTCCAGCTTGGAGTCGGTCCGCCAGGTCACGGACGAGCTGCCCAGCAGCGGCAGGAACACCACCAACGTGCTCATCCCGACCAGGCCGCCGGTCACGACGACCTTGACCAGCCCGCGCCAGTTCTTCCGGATCAGCAGTTCGAGGGAGACGCCGAGCAGGATCACCACGACCCCGAGCGCCCCGTACGGGCTGCCGACGCTCATCGCCAGGTACCCGAGCACGAGCAGCAGCAGCGGGTTCGACTTGCCGCGCCCCACGCGACGGGCGGCCCACCACACCCACGGCAGCCACGCGAACCCGATCAGGCCGGCGACCCACGCCGACGCGTCGAAGAACAGCGTGTAGCCCGAGAACGGCAGCGCCGTGGCGACGGCCGCGGCCGCGCCCCGCTTCGCGCCGTACTCACGGGCCAGCACGTACGTGCCCAGCGCCAGGAGCACCAGGAACTCGGTCTTGACCAGCGTCGCGGCCACGGCGAGGTCCGGCAGCACCGACACCAGCACGTAGTTGGCCAGCGACACCGGGTTCCACAGCGACAGCTGGACCTCGCTGAGGAAGTTGCCGCCCATCCACACGTCCGGCGCCAGCATCGGCCAGTGCCCTGCCCGCAACTCGGTCCCGATTCGGAACCAGTGCGGCAGAAACGCGGCCGCCGAATCGTCCCAGTAATAGAAGATCCGATTACGGATCAGCGGCAGTTGCGCGACAATCCCGACGAACGCCGCAACGCCCAGGACCGTGAGGAAACCGATCCACCGCCCGCCGCGCTCACCAGTCGGGTCGTCACCCGGCTCGGCGGAATCGGGAAGATCAACGGATCGACTCTCGGTCAGAGTCACCTGCATCGCCCTTTCGCGTGGATCCGATCACTGGCGACCGCGGAAGCAGAGGCGGCACCGGCACCGACTCGCACCCACGATAGGGTGCGTGCCGTCGCAGGCCGGAAACGAACTGGCCGGCATCGGCACAGTCTGCCAGGGAGTTGACGTGGGAACGCCAGGGGCTAGCAGTCCAGTCGCACTCAGCTACATCGTGCCGGCGTACAACGGCGCGGACGGTCTCGAAGCGACGTTGAAGGAACTCGGTGAGCACCTCGACGGTGAGCACAACGAGATCGTCGTGGTCGAGAACGGATCGACGGACAACACGCTGGAGTTGGCGCGGTCGATCGAGAAGTCGTGGCAGTTCTCGCAGGTCGAACTGCGGGTGCTGAGCTCGGAGAAGGGGCTGGGGAACGCGCTCAGGATGGGGATCGCGGCGAGTCGCGGGGCGCACGTCGTCCTCACCGCCGACGACCTGCCGTTCGGGTTCGACGACCTGGACCAGGCGAAGAAGCTGGGCCTGGACAACCACAAGGTGTTCATCGGCTCGAAGGCGCACCCGGACTCGGCTATCGACCGGAGCCTGGTGCGCGCGGTGCTGAGCACGGGTTTCCTCGTGCTGCGGCTCGCCGTTCTCGGTATGCGCACCCGCGACCCGCAGGGCACTTTCGTGCTCAACGGGGAATGGGCGCGCGGGGTCGTCGGTAAATTGACCGAGCCCGGTTTCCTGTTGACCACGGAATTGGCCTACCTGGCCGAGCAGGACGGTATTCGTCCGGTCGAGGTCCCGGTTCGCCTGCGCGGTCAGCAAACGCGCGGCGGCAGCACGATCAACGTCGTGAACGACGCTTACAAGATGGGGATCGGCCTTTTCAAGGTGCGCGCGAAGCACCGCAAGCGCCGTTCTCGCTAGACCATCCGAGGAGATCCGGCGGCGACACGTTCGCCGGATCGTGGACTTCAGTCACCGACGGTTCCTGCCGAATACCTCAAGGACGCATCATCACGATGATCCGTCCGGTCTTCGGTACAGCCGACTGTGGGAGTCCTCCGGGTGCGGATCGTCGTCGTCAACAACTTCTTCCCACCTCGCGTCGGCGGCAGCGCCCACGTCGCGGACACCTTGAGCAGGTATTACGCCGAGCAGGGCCACGAGGTGCTGGTGATCGCCGCGGGGTACCGCGACGCGCCCGCGGAAGAGGTACGGGACGGTATCCGGATCGTGCGCCTCCCGTCGTGGACGCTGCCGGAATCGCGATTCTCCTTCAACTTCGACATGACGTTCGCGTTGCGCCCCGGTAACCGCGGTCGGGTATTCCGGCTGCTCGACGACTTCCGCCCGGACGTCGTCCACCAGCACGGCCAGTTCTTCGACCTGACGTGGCAGAGCGGGTTGTGGGCGCGGCGCAGGCGGATCCCCGCGCTGTTGACGCTGCACACCCGCTTGCAAAGCCCGATGCCCTTTTCCCACTTCGTGATGCGGCTGCTCGACGCGGTGGTCGTGCGGCCGATCCTCGACCACGTGCGGCCGACCGCGGTCGTCGCGATCGACCGCATCTTCCACCACTACATCCGGCGCAGGTACGCAATCGCGGCCGAGCGGATCGAACACGTTCCCGTGGGCGTCGAGTCGCACCGGTTCGAGCATTTGGACCGCGAGACCGAACGCGCGGCCGTGCGCGAGCGCTTCCACCTCGGCGACGGCCCGATCATCGCCTCCCTCGGCCACGTCATCCCCGTCCGCGACCGGGTCGCGCTCGTGGAGGCGCTGCCGCGGGTGCTCGCCTGCCACCCGGACGCCAAGGTCCTGGTCGTCGGCGGCGTCTACTACCGGGCGTTCCTGGAGCGCGCGCGACGGCTCGGCGTGGGGCACGCGATCGTGTGCACGGGCGCGCTGCCGAAGGCGGACATCCCCGGCGTCCTCGCCGGGGCGGACCTGGAGGTGCACGACCTCCAGGGGTTCGGCATCGGCATCGCGAGCCTGGAGGCGATGGCCGCGGGCACCCCGACCGTGCTGGCCGAGCGCGCGGACTACTTCGCCTGCGCCCGGCTCACCGACGGCGCGGAGACCCTGCTGGTGCGGCCCGGCGACACCGCCGAGCTGGCCGCGTCCATCAACCAGCTGCTGGACGACCCGGAGCTGGCGTCGGACATCGGCGAGGCGGGCCGCAAGTGGGTCCACAACAACCTGGACATGCCCCGGATCTGCGCGGCCAACCTGGATATCCTGAAACGCCTGGCGGGTGAGCGATGGGGGTAGACGTGCGGCGCGTGGTGGTCATCGGTGGCGGCATCGTCGGTCTGGCGGTCGCGGCCGAGCTGACCGCGCGCGGCGACGAGGTCGTGGTGCTGGAGAAGGAGGGCCGCTGGGCGGCCCACCAGACCGGGCACAACAGCAACGTCGTGCACGCGGGCCTGTACTACAAGCCCGGCTCGCTGAAGGCCCGGATGTCCGTCGCGGGCAACGCCTCCATGATCGCGTTCGCCCGTGAGCACGGCGTCCCGGTCGACGTCTGCGGCAAGCTCGTCGTGGCCACGTCGGAGGACGAGCTGCCCCGACTGAACCAGCTCGCCGCGCGCGCCGAGGCCAACGGCGTCCCGGCCAAGCTGATCACCGCGGACGAGGCCCGCGAGTACGAGCCGGAGGTCGCCGCCGTGGCCGCGCTGCGCGTGGAGTCCACCGGTGTCATCGACTTCCCGGCCGTGTGCGCCGCGCTCGTCGAGGGCCTCTCGGGCTCCGACCTGCGCCTGCACAGCCCCGCGCTGGCCATCCGCTCCACCTCCACCGGCGTGCAGGTGGCGACCCCGCAGGGGGTCATCACGGCCGACGCGCTGGTGAACTGCGCGGGCCTGCACAGCGACCGCGTGGCGCGACTGGCGGGCCTGCGTCCGAAAGCGACGATCGTGCCGTTCCGCGGCGAGTACTACGAGCTGCGCCCCGAACGCCGCCACCTGGTCCGCGGCCTCATCTACCCCGTGCCGGACCCGACGCTGCCGTTCCTCGGCGTCCACCTGACCCGGATGCTCGACGGCACCGTCCACGCGGGACCCAACGCCGTGCTGGCCCTGCGCCGCGAGGGCTACCGCTGGCGCGACGTGTCCCCCACCGACGTGGCGGACGTGCTCCGCTTCCCCGGCACGTGGCGGCTGGCCCGCAGGTTCGCCCGCACCGGCGCGGACGAGGTCCTCCGCTCGCTCTCCCGCACCCGCTTCGCCGCCAGCCTCGCCCGGCTCGTCCCGGCGGTGCGGGCGGACGACCTCGTGCGCGCCGAGGCGGGCGTCCGCGCGCAGGCGATGCTCCCGGACGGCTCGCTGGTGGACGACTTCCTCATCGAGACCGCCCCGAACCAGGTCCACGTCCTCAACGCCCCGTCGCCCGCCGCGACCTGCGCGCTGGAGATCGCCAAGCACATCGCGGGCCTGGTCGACGCCTGAACGGGGTCCCCCGCTCGTGAGGGCCCCCCGAAGCACGAGGTACGCAAGGGGTCCGACAGTTCTTCGCGGTCCACACGCGACTCGGCCCCGCACTCGATCGTCGAGTGCGGGGCCGAGCGCGCCGGATCAGATGTTGTTCAGCAGGTCAAGGCAGGCGTCGATGACGATCTTCTCGGTGCTCCCCGCCACGGCGGGAGTGGTGCCGCGCGGCGACGCCTTGAGCGGCGCGGGCCACGAGTAGGAGATCGCCGACGAGCCGAGGCCCGCGATCGTGTTGTCCGGGTAGTCGAACCCGGCCTCGTAGCCGCCGTTCCACAGCACGTCGTCGGCGGCGACGTAGCCCTCGACCTCGTTGGCGTAGGCCATGATCCACAGCTTGCCGGGGTACAGGGCCTTGAGCTTCACGTGGTACGTGCTCAGCACCTCGTGCGACAGCGCGAGGATGGTCAACCCGTTGAACTGCCAGCGCTGGATCGGCATGGCGAGGTGCGTCGGCAGGCCGGGACCGTCGATCAGGTCGATCATGGTCTGGGCGTGCCGCTTGTTCTCCGGGTAGTCCGCCAGGTTCGGGTCCGTGAGGCGGGCCACGTACCGCGAGCGCAGGTTGGCGATGACCGTGGGGTTGGACGTGTCCACCGCGAGAGGGAGGTTCACCTCTTCGATCCTGGTCATTATCGGACCGGTCACGTTGGTGAAGCCGGTGTTCGCGTTGATCTTGTTGATCACCGCGTTCGCCAGCTTGTCGCCGATGCTGACGACCAGCGCGTTGCCCTTGGTGCTGCCGGGGGCTCCCGCGTTCTGGTCGCCCGCCGCGCCCTGGAAGAACATCGCGGGCACGCCGAGCGAGGCCTGGATCTGCTCTGCCGCGCGACCGGCGTAGTCGCAGTCGAACGTCGTGTCGTTGCCGCGGGCCACCGGGTGCGCGGCCGCGCCGAACAGGATGGCGACGCGGTTGTTGTTCGCCTTGCGCGCCACCAGGATCGGCACCGTGTTGAGCACGGTCGGGATGTTGTCGACCCGGTTGTAGCCCAGGTTGACGCTGGCCTCGGCGTACCGGAAGGTCACCGTCGTCCTGGTCTTGTTGAGCGTCGCGCGGACCAGGTCGAGGATCCGGTCGATCAGCACGTTGGTGGTGCCGTTGACCGCGTTGATGTCGGCGGGCGTCAGTCCCATCAGGACGAACGGGTTGGGTCTGATGTCGCCGACCAGCGGCCCGGAGTGCGTGTGGCTGCTGGCCATCATGAAGTCGCTGTCCGCGATGAGGCCCTCGTCGATCAGGGTGCCGCGGATGTACTGGTTCATGTCCCGCGGGATGCTGATCAGGTCGCAGCGCACCATGACGTTCGGGTAGCCGTCGTCCCAGATGACCATGCAGTGCGCCTTGAGCTCGCGCGCCACGTTGCCGGGCGAGCTACCCCTGGGCGACCAGCCGTAGCCCCCCATCCACAGGCTCGGGAAGGCGGGCACCTTCGGCGTGAGCTCTGTGGAACCTACGGCGATTTGAAACACCATGCGGAACTCCCCAAGTTGATATCCCCTGACCACTACGTGTCGTCAGAAGGGACTCGGGAGCTACACGAAGGATGCTTGCCGGAGCATTACGGAACGTATTCGTTACCCATCTGAGACATGCGAGGTCAGGCCAATGCCGTACGCCATATGTGACAAAGAGTCACATATTTGTGCGACTTGCTTCTTCATCGGGAGACCGGTTCGAGCACCTCGCGACCGCCCAAGTATGGGCGGAGAGCCTCGGGCACGCGCACTGAACCGTCAGCCATCTGGTGGTTCTCCAGGATGGCGACGATCCACCTCGTGGTCGCCAGGGTGCCGTTCAACGTCGCCGCGATCTGCGGCTTCCCGTTGTCGTCGCGGTACCGGATGTTGAGGCGTCGTGCCTGGAAGGTGGTGCAGTTGGAGGTCGACGTCAGCTCGCGGTAGGCCTGCTGCGTCGGCACCCAGGCCTCGCAGTCGAACTTCCGCGAAGCGCTCGTGCCCAGGTCCCCGGCCGCGGTATCAATCACCCGATAGGGGACCTCGATGCGGCCCAGCATCTGCTCCTCGAAGCCCAGCAGGCGCTGGTGCTCGGCCTCGGCGTCCTCGGGGCGCACGTAGGAGAACATCTCGACCTTGTTGAACTGGTGCACGCGGATGATGCCGCGGGTGTCCTTGCCGTACGACCCGGCCTCGCGGCGGTAGCACGACGACCAGCCCGCGTACCGGCGCTCGCCGTCCAGGATCTCGTCCGCGTGGTAGCCCGCCAACGGCACCTCGGAGGTGCCCACGAGGTACAGGTCGTCGTCGCGCAGCCGGTAGATCTCGCTCTCGTGCTGACCGAGGAACCCGGTGCCCGCCATGATCTCCGGCCGCACCAGCGTGGGCGTGATCATCAGCGTGAAGCCGTTGTCGGTGGCCAGCGAGGCGGCCATGTTCAGCAGCGCCAGCTCCAGCTGCGCGCCGACGCCGGTGAGGAAGTAGAAGCGCGAGCCGGAGACCTTCGCGCCGCGCTCCACGTCGATCGCGCCCAGCTTCACGCCGAGGTCGAGGTGGTCCTGCGGCTCGAAGTCGAACGTCCGGGGCTCACCGACGTGCTTGAGCACGACGTAGTCGTCCTCGCCGCCCTCGGGGGCGTCCGGGTGCACGACGTTCGGGATGGCGCGGTGCAGCTCGGTCAGCTCCGCCTCGGCGGCGTGCTGCTCGGCCTCCGCGGCCTTCACCTCGGCGGCCATCTCCTTGCCCTTGGCCAGCAGCGCGTCGCGCTCCTCGCCGCGGGCCCTGCCGACCTGCTTGCCGAACAGCTTCTGCTCGGCGCGCAGCGCGTCCGCCCTGGAGATGGCGGCACGTCGGCGCTCGTCCGCGGACAGCAGCGCGTCGACCACGGACTCGTCTTCACCGCGCGCTCGCTGCGACGCACGGACGGCTTCGGGGTTCTCGCGCACTGCCTTCAGGTCGATCACGAGGGGTAAGGGTAGTCCTTGACCCCCCGTGACCTCCTGCGGATGTCGCCTAGCTGATCGCGACGGCCACGACGAGGCCCAGCGCGACGTGCGCGCTGGCCACCACGACGCTCGCCGGGGCGAACACCTCGGACTCGATGAGCCTGCCGATGTCGAGGCGGGTGACCCACTCCAGGAGCCGCACGGCGATCACTTGGACGATGATCCCGACGAAGCCGAAGATCAGCGCGTAGAGCAGGCCCTCGGCGAGCTTGCCCGCCGAGCTGTTGATCGCCACCACGATGATCAGGGCCATGCTGAACAGGCCCGCGGCGGTCACGATGACCGCGTTCGGCTTGCCCGTGCGGACCAGGCTGCTGAGCTGTCCCGGCGTGGTGAAGTCGATGGCGTAGAAACCCACGATCATCAGCAGCAGACCGACGACGGCGTACAGCGCGATCGCGCCGAGGCCCTGACCGATCGTGGAACCGAATCCGGGCTCCAACGCGAGTTGGGTGATCACTGGCCCTCCATGTGGTGCGGGTGCTTCATTCGACAATCCGGTGGGGGACGAAGGCCGCGCCGTCGTCGGTCACGAGACCGACCGTTTCGCGGATGCCCAGGCCCGCGGCCTGGTCGCCGACGACCCACGCGCCCAGTGCGGGCCGGTAGCCGTCGAACTCGGGCAGCGGGTCGAACAACTGGTAGACGAAGCCCTCCTTGCCGTAGACCCCGCCGGTCTGGGTCTCGTAGCCGGGAGCGACGATCTGGATGTTCGAGCCCTCGCGACCCAGCCGGGGCTTGCGCACGTACTCCGTGAGCAGCCCCGGATCGTCGAGGAAGGCGGGCAGCAGGTTCGGGTGGCCGGGGTACATCTCCCACAGCACCGCGAGGAGCGCCTTGTTGGACAGCAGCATCTTCCACAGCGGCTCGACCCACAGCGTTCCGGGCAGGCTCTCCACGGCGAAGCGGCCGAACCGCTCGTCGACCACCCACTCCCACGGGTAGAGCTTCACCACGGTGCTCATCCGCTCCTCTTCGAGGTCGACGAACCTCTTGAGCAGCGTGTCCCAGCCGATGTCCTCGATGGAGAGGCCGACGGTGTTCATGCCCGCCTCGGCCGCGGTCTCCTGGAGGTAGGCGAGCGTGATGTGGTCCTCGCCGGAGGTGTCGGCCGAGGACCAGGTGAAGTGGAGCTCGTTGGACGGGAGCATCGCCCCGATCTCACCCCAGCGCTCGACCAGCTTCTCGTGGATCGAGTTCCACTGGTCGTCCTCCGGGAACACCTCGGTCTTCCAGTACCACTGGAGCACCGCCGCCTCGAGCAGCGAGGTGGGGGTGTCCGCGTTGTACTCCAGCATCTTGGCCGGGCCCGACCCGTCGTAGCGCAGGTCGAAGCGCCCGTACACGTGCGGGTCGCGCCGCTTCCACGACTCCGCGATGGCGGGCCAGATCCACTCCTGGATGCCGAAGTCGCGGTACCGCTCGGTGAGCACCACGTTGTCCACGGCTTCCAGGCACATGCTGTGCAGCAGTTCCACGTCGGCCTCGAGCGAGAGGACGTCGCTCATCTCGAAGACGTAGTGCGCCGATTCGTCCCAGTACGGCCGCTCGATGCCCGCCACGCCCCTGGCGGGCGCCCCGAACACCAAGCCCTGTTCCGAGACCGTCCGCTGCCAGTTCGGCCGCGGTGCGGATGTCGCTCGGCGCACTCAGCTTCCTCCGCTCGTTCCGCTCTTGCTGCCGCCGCTGGACACGCCGAACCCGCCGCGCTGCACGGAGGTGCCCGACCTGGTGGAGATGTTCGCCTTCGGGGGCTTCACGGTGGTGCCGCCGGAGATCTTCTGCCCGACCACGCCCGTGCCGCCGTAGTTGTACCGGTACTGGCTGTAGCCGCCGCCGACGAGCGGCATGAAGATGAAGCCGCCGCTGGAGTACCCGCCGTGCGCGCGGGCGTAGTTCTCGTCGCAGTTGTTGTCGTCCGCGACCACGACGTCGTCGCTGGTGGTGCAGGTCGCGGTCACGTTGCTGGGGCTCAGCGCCGCGTACCCGACCGCGACCAGCGCGACCACGCCGACCGTCACGCCGCCGCCGATGAGCAGCCGCTTGCGGATCTTCTTCTTGCGCGCGTACTCGGCCTCGCGGGCCTCGTCGGCCGCGACCAGCTCCCGCTGGGCCTGCTCGCGGGCGCGCTGCTCGGCCAGCGACGGCGGACGCGGCTTCGTCGAACCGTCCTGCTGCCGGATCCGCCCACGCGGGTTCGACGGCTGCTGGGGCGGTTGCTCGGTCGCGGGCACGTACGGCGGCGGCGTCGAGCCCCCGGTGGGCGCGCCACCGGCAGGCACGCCGCTCGGCGGTGTCGGCACGTTCTGTCCGGACTCGGGTGTCCCAGAGGTCCCGGACCTGTCGTTCTCAGTCATCAGCCACTCCCGGCGGGGACGGTACAGAGATCAGCCGCCGAACGGGTGACGAGTGTCCGAAAAGCAACACTCCTCCCCCGCGTCGTCGGCTCCTCGGACGGCACAGGCATCATGGAGTAGATGTCAATGAACGCTCAGCGGTTTCGTCGTGGTGGCCACATCCGCGGTACGCGGGTGGTCATGGTCGGCGCGTCCGTCGGGGGCTTCCTCCTCCTGGGGCTGAGCGCGTTCACATCGTGGCCGGTCAGCGGCACGGGCCTGGTGGGCACGACCGCGAAGCCGACCGTGAACCCAGCCTACGAGTCCGAGGCCGCGGATTGCCTCAACTGGACGAAAGCGGACCTGTCGGACGTCAAGAAGGTCGACTGCGGCAACCAGCACCTGTTCGAGGTCACCGGCAAGGTGGACATCTCCGCCGAGTACGCCAAGGAGGCCAAGTACCCGCAGGCCGCCGACTGGCAGAAGATCAGCCTCGACCACTGCGCGAAGCCGTCGCTGGACTACCTGAGCGGCAAGCTCGACCCGTTCGGGAAGTACACGGTCGGGCCGCTCAACCCCGGCGAGCAGGAGTGGAACGCCGGGTTCCGGACGTTGCGCTGCGGTCTCCAGGTCGTCGGGCCCGCGGGCGGGCTGCTGCCGTCGTTCGGCTCGGCGAAGAAGCAGGACCAGTCGGACGTGTACGACCCCGGCGTCTGCCTCGGCCTGAACGCCAAGTCGGTCGGCGACCCGGTCGACTGCGCCCAGCCCCACACGTTCGAGATCATCGGCGTGGTGGACCTCGCCGCCACGATCGGCGAGGAGTTCCCGCCGCCGGAGAAGCAGGACGAGGTGCTGCCGGGCGTCTGCGACAAGATGGCGGCCGAGTACACCGGTGGCGCCGACCTCAAGGCGAAGGGCCTGGTCGCGACCTGGGACAACCGGGCTCCGGAGAGCTGGGCCGCCGGGTCGCGGCGGGTCAACTGCAAGATCGGCGCGGTCCCCGCGGACGCCTCCGGGCTGACCGCGTTCGCCGGCTCCGTGCGCAACCCGGACGCGCCGCCGCTGACCACGTCGAACCCGCCGCAGACCACCGCCGTCAGCCAGGCGGAGGCCACGGGCGCGCCGCTGCACTCGGAGGAGGGCTCGCCGTCGGGCTCCTCGGGGTCCAAGCCCACGAGCACGAGCCAGAAGCCCAGCGACTCGTCCTCGGCCACGAGCACCACCACGACGACCAAGACGCCATGACCGTGGAGATGACGCGCGACCGGTTCGAAGAACTGGTCGGCGATTCCCTGGACCTCATCCCGCCGGATTTCGCCGCGGCGATGGACAACGTCGTCATGCTGATCGAGGACCGCAACCCGGACGAGCCCACGCTGCTCGGGCTCTACCACGGCGTGGCGCTCACCGAGCGGACTTCCGACTACGGCGGGGTGCTGCCGGATCGGATCTTCATCTACCGCGAGGCGATCCTCGACATCTGCCACGACGAGGACGACGTCGTGAACGAGGTGGCCATCACCGTGGTCCACGAGATCGCCCACCACTTCGGCATCGACGACGCCCGCCTGCACGAACTCGGCTGGGGCTAGACCGCTCGAACTACCCGCGAGCGGCCCCGACAGCTCGCCGACAGCTATTCGCCGACCGGTTTTCTGGCACTACCACGCCATTGAAACGCGACTCGCGGGATCACTTGACGGTGATTTTCCACAATGAACGATAATACTGCTCCGTCAGATCACGTACCGATCACACCCGGAGACCGTGACCATGGAGCCGCAGTTTCGCCAGACGACGATCGACCCCTCCGGGCGATTCCTGCACGCGGAGAACGACAGACTCCGGGTCAAGGGTCCCGCGACGCGGGTAATGCTCGCCGGTGGCGTCTCCGCGTGGTCCGTGACCAGACACGAGGTCGTGCGGCGGCTGTGCGAGGACCCTCGCGTGTCCCGCGACCCGGTGCGGCACTGGCCCGCCTACGCCGGCCTGCCGCACGACTGGCCGTTGCGCCCGTTCATCTCCACGGTCAACGCGTTCACCGCCTTCGGCGGCGACCACCAGCGGCTCCGGACCATGATGAGCTGCGCTTTCACCCCTCGCCGCGTGGAGTCCATCCGCGGTCGGGTGCACGCGGTGGTGGAGCGGATCGTCCGGGACATCGGCCGGGCGCGACCGGGTGAGGTGCTCGACCTGCGCCGGGCGTTCACCGACGTCGTGCCCGCCGAGGCGCTGTGCGACCTCGTGGGGATACCGGACTCGTTCCGGGCGCGGGCCGTGCACAGCATCCAGGCGATCAACCGGCCGTGCGGCGACGACCGCGACTTCATGGACCTCACGTCGTGCCTGGGCGCGCTGGTCGCGACGAAGTACATGGTCAAGGGCGACGACCTGACCAGCGACCTGATCAACGCCCGCTACGGCGACGACCGGCTCACCGAGCACGAGGTCAACGCGGCGCTGATCCTGATGATCGGCGCGGGCAGCGGCACCACGGCGAACCTGCTGAGCAAGGCCGTGACGATGCTGCTCACCCACCCCGACCAGCTGAAACTGGTGAAGGCGGGCGACGCGACCTGGGCGGACGTGATCGAGGAGACGCTGCGCGCCGAGGGCCCGGTGCAGCACATGCCGCTGCGCTACGCCGCGGAGGACATCGACCTCGGCTTCGACACCGTGATCAAGGCGGGCGAGCCCATCCTGCTGTCGTTCGGCGCGGCCGGGCGCGACCCCGTGGCCCACGGCCGGGACGCGAACGAGTTCGACGTGACCCGAGCGGACAAGAACCACCTCGCATTCGGCCACGGCGTGCACCACTGCATCGGGGCGCCACTAGCCCGAATGGAGGCATCAATCGCACTGCCAGCGCTTTTCGCGCATTTCCCGGACCTGGAACTCGCCGTGCCCGCCGCGGAACTCCAGCCTTTGCCGACGTTCATCTACAACGGGTACGTGGAATTGCCGGTGCGGCCGCGGAAATAGCGAGTGGCACTACCCGGTCAGCCGACGACGTCGACGCCGGACCACGCGGTGCAGCGCCACCCGTCGCCGTCCGACTCGAGGACGACCTTGCCGGTGTTCGGCAGCAGCCCGCCCGCGGCCAGGCCTGCCGTGACGTCGGGCGCGAGCGCCTGCCCGGTGAGCCGGATGGCGCCGCCGTGGCTGACCAGCACGACGGTCCCCTCCGCGACGCCCTCGGTGATCCGGGCGACGGCCGCCACGCAGCGGTCGACGACCTGGCGGCCGGTCTCGCCGCCCGGCAGCGTCAGGTCGAGCCGCCCCTCCGCCCACGCCGCGGCGGTCTTGACGAAGATCCCGTACGCCTCGCGGTCGGACCTGCCCTCCAGGTCGCCGCAGAAGATCTCCTGCACGCCCTCCACGACCTGGACGGCCATCCCGTGCCGCTCCGCGATCGGCGCCGCGGTCTGCTGCGCCCGCACGGCCGTGCTGGCGTAGACGGCGACCACGGGCTCGTCCGCCAGCGCGTCCGCGAGCAGGTTCGCCTGCTCCTGGCCGAGGTCGGTCAGCGGCGGGCCCGGAGGCAGCGAGTCGAGGGCCATCCTCAGGTTGGACGCGGTCTCGCCGTGCCGCACCAGCATCAACTTCACGCGCCCGCTCCTCGTCGTACCGCCGCGACCCAGTCGACGGCCGCGGTGAAGTCCTCGTTGCTCGCGGCCACCAGCTCGCCGCTGACGGTCGGTTCGGCCTGCGGGTAGGACCCGAGGAACCGGACCTGCCTGCAGTGCCGGTGCAGCGCCGCCAGGGCGTCGCCCACCCTCGGCTCGGCGACGTGGCCCAGCAGGTCGATGTAGAACCGGTACTCGCCGAGGCGGCCCTTGGTCGGGCGGGACTCGATCCGGGTCAGGTTGATCCCGCGCAGCGCCAGCTCGGTCAGCAGCTCCGACAGCGCGCCCACCCGGTCGGCGGTCGTCACGACCAGGGAGGTGCGGTCCGCGCCGGTGGGCTCGGTGACCGTGCCGGGGCGGCGCAGGTACAGGAACCGGGTCTTCGCGTCCGCCACGTCGGCGACGTCGGTCGCCAGGACGTGCAGCGGGTAGTGGTTGACGGCCACGGGCGCGCTCACAGCGGCGTCGAACTCGCCGTGCTGCACGGCGACGGCCGCGGCGGCGGTGGACGTCGTCGAGACGACCTTCGCCTCGGGGAGGTTCTCCTCCAGCCAGTGCCGCACCTGGGCCAGCGCGTGCGGGTGGCTCGCGACCGTGCGGACGGCGGAGGCCTCGGTGTCCGGCCGGACCAGGACGCTGAACCGCACCGGCAGCACCGTCTCCGCGACGGCGACCAGCGGCTCGCCCTCGGCGAGGGCGTCCATCGTCGCGGGCACGGCCCCCTCGACGGAGTTCTCCACGGGCACGCACGCCGCGTCGGTGTCCCCCCGGCGCACGGCGGCGAGCGCCTGCGGGACGGTCTCGAACGGCACGAGCTCGTCCCGTCCGGGGTGGACGAAGCCGATGGCGGCCTGCTCGGTGAACGTCCCTTGTGGCCCGAAATAGGCGATGCGCGGCACGGGGCAACCATACGAGGGCGACCCGCGGTGACCGACGTTGAGTCGAGGATCACCCGACCGGTCGGCGCACAACCCGGTTCCGGAGCGGGTGCCGCAACTGGAATGCTTGGGCTGTGTCCCCCGATGCGGAGGGTGAGATCAACACTCCGGCAGCTCCCCAAATCGTGTTGTGCGCCGTCGACGAGCCCTTGGCCACGGCCTGGCTCGCGGTGGCGGAAGGTCGAGCGGGGATCCGGGTCCACCGGGGTTCCGTGCTCGACATCATCGCCGAGGCCGTCGTCAGCCCGGCCAACTCCTACGGCTGGATGCGCGGCGGCATCGACGCCGTCTACGCGCGGGCGTTCCCCGACGTGGAGGCGCAGGTGCGCAGCGCCGTGCTCGCGCTGCACGGCGGCGAACTGCCCGTCGGCGAGGCGATGCTGGTGTCGACCGGCGAACCCGAGCCGCACTGGCTGATCAGCGCGCCCACCGTCCGCCACCCCGGCGAGCGGCTGCCCGAGGACACGGTGCACCCGTACCTCGCGGCGCGGGCCGTGCTGCGGCTGTGGCAGGACGAGCGGCTGGAGGACGGCAGGCCGGTGCGCGAGGTCGTGCGGACCATCGCCATGCCCGGCCTCGGCACCGGGGTGGGCGGGGTGGCGCCGGAAACGTGCGCGCGCCAGGTCGCCGCGGCGTGGGACGAGGTCTTCAGCCCGTTACCGAGACGTTAGCCACAGGGTGTGCACAACCTGTGGACAACCATGTGGACAGCTGTGCACAACTAGCGGATCGACACGCGTCTCTCCAGGTCGAGCTCGTCGGTGATGGGGATGCCGTACTCCCCCACCACCGGGATCTCGGGCTTGAGCCGACGCGACTCGCGCACCGCGTCCGGCCGCAACGCCGCCAACTTGAACCCGCGGCGCTGGTAGAAGCGCATCGCGTCCAGGTTGTCGTTCGTCGTGGTCAACCGGATGCGCGTGCAGCCGAGTTCCCGCGCGCGCAGCACGGCCGCGTCCACCAGCGAACTGCCCACGCCCCGGCCCCGGCGGAGCGCGTCGATCGTGACGATCTCCAGCACCGGCCCGCTGGTCGTGTAGGTGAGCAGGCCCAGCACGCGGTCCTGCTGCTCGACGAGGAATCCGGGCAGGCTCGCCGGGAAGAACACCTCGCCGTGCGCGACCGCCGTGTGGGCGCGTTGAAGTTCCAGCACCAGACGCCCGACCACTATCCGGTCGGCTTCCTCGATGGGGCGAACGACCATGCTTGAACTGTGTCAACACGAGCGCCCCTCGTGAACCGGCATTCGCCGTACGGTTGTTTCGTGCCGGTGCGCGTGCTGCTTGTAGATGACCACGAGGTGGTGCGCAGGGGCCTGCGCGAAATGCTGGACGACGAGGACGACATCCAGGTCGTCGCCGAGGCGGGTGGGGCCGCCGAGGCGGTCGTCCAGGCAACCCACGCCAAACCCGACGTGGCCGTCGTCGACGTCCAGTTGCCGGACGGCAACGGCGTGGAACTGTGCAAACGCTTGCGCGCCCTTCCAGACGGCCCCCGCTGCCTGGTGCTGACGGCGTTCGACGACGAGGAAGCCCTGGTGGGGGCGATCATGGCGGGCGCGTCCGGCTACCTGCTCAAACAGGTCCGCGGCCAGGACCTCGTCACCGCGGTCCGCGAGGTGGCGGCGGGCCACTCCCTCCTCGACCCGATCACCACCAGCCGCGTCCTGGACCGCATGCGCCGCCCCGCGGCACCGGACGTGCTGTCCACGCTGACCGACCAGGAGCGTCGGGTGCTGGACCTCATCGGCGAGGGCATGACGAACCGCCAGATCGCCGAACGGCTGTTCGTGGCCGAGAAAACCGTGAAGAACTACGTCACGGCGGTACTGGCGAAACTCGGCATGGAACGCCGCACCCAGGCCGCGGCGTGGGTGGCGCGCAGGTCGCGCTAGAGCGGAACCTGCCACGTGATCGTGGTCCCGGTTCGCGGGGACGACGTGACCTCGCTGCTGCCGCCCGCGGCGATCGCCCGCTCCTCCAGGTGCCGCAGTCCGCGCCGCGCGACCCCGCGGGGGATGCCGCAGCCGTCGTCGGCGACCCGCAGCAGCAGCCGGTGCGGTTCGCGGTGCAGGTCGACGTGGACCGAGTGCGCCCCCGAGTGCCGGACCACGTTGGACAGCGCCTCCCGCAGTGCCGCGCGCACGTGGTCGGACAGGGCGGCGGGCACGTCGGTCGGGTCGCCCTCCACGGCGAGTTCGGGCGTGAACCCGAGCAGTTCGCCCGCTATCCGCACCTCGGCCCGCACCGAGTCCACCAGGTCGCGGTCGGCGGGTTTGCCGGGGTCGGTGCTGCGCAGCGCCCTCACCGTCGCCCGGACCTCGGCGATCGTCTCGTCGAGCTGGTCGACGGCCTCCACCAGCCGGGCCGACTCGCGGGCGTCCAACTGCTTGCCGAGCCGCCGTCCGAGCAGGTCGAGCTGCACTCCGGTCGCGTACAGCCGTTGGATGATCACGTCGTGCAGGTCGCGCGCGATCCGCTCCCGCTCCTGGTAGACGGCGACGCGCTGCCGGGCGGTCGACCCCTCGGCCAGCACCACGGCGAGCCCGGCCTGCGCGGCGAACGCGGCGAGCAGGTCCACCGTTCCCGGCTCGAACGGCGCGGCCCCCTTCTTCCGGTAGACGGCCAGCGCCCCGATCTTGCGCTCCCGCGTCCCGAAGGGGGCGACGGCGAACGGCCCGTAGCCGCGCAGCGACTTGGGCACGAATGGCGCCGTGCGCGGGTCCGTGGTCACGTCGGCCGTCACCACGGGCACGCCTCCGCGCGCGGCGCGGGCCGCGGCGGACCGGGACGAGAGCACCGAGCCGACCGGGTCCCCGTCGAAGCCGAACCCGTACGAGGCCTCCACGACCAGGCGGCCGTCGTCGGCGGTGAGCATCGCCAGCCCGAGGTCCGCCTCGGCGAGCGCGGCGGCCGAGCGCACCACGAGCGGCAGCACCGCGTCCGGGTCGTCGCCCGCGAGGGCCGCGGAGGTGATCTCGGTCGACGCGGCGAGCACCTGGCTGGGGTCCACGACCGTCAACGGTAGGCCCGTTCCCGCGCGTGGCCGTCGGCGACGTCCCACACCACGTCCGCGCGCGCGGCCTCCTCGGGCCGGTGGGTGATGTGGACGACCGTGCGGCCCCGCAGCGCGACCTCCAGCCGGTCGAGCAGGGCCCGCGCGGTCGGCTCGTCGAGGTGCGCGGTGGGTTCGTCGAGCAGCACGAGGTCCGCGTCGTGCAGCAGCGCCCTGGCCAGCGCGACCCGTTGGGCCTCGCCGCCGGACAGCGCGCGGGTGCCGATCATCGTGTCGAGCCGGTCCGTCCAGTCGGGCAGTCCGGCCAGGACCAGCGCCTCGCGCAGCCGGTCGTCGTCGGCGTGCGGGTCGGCCATCCGCAGGTTCTCCCGGACGGTCGTCGACACGAGCTGCGGCTCCTGCGGGCACCACGCGATCCGCGGGGCCGCCGCCGGACGCCCGAGGAACCCGAGCAGCGCCGCGACCAGCGTCGACTTGCCCGCGCCCGACGGTCCGACCACGGCCGTCCAGCCGACGCGCAGGTCGAGGTCCAGGTCCGCGAGCACCGGTTCCGCGCCGGGCCAGCCGATGCCCTCACCCGTCGTCGGCTGCCCGTCGATCACCTCGGCAAGCCGCTGGTGGGCCTCGCGCAGGGCGGCCCGCTGCTGGGCGGCCGCGGGCAGTCCGGCGAGCGCCTCGGCCAACGCGAGCGGCACGAGGCCGAGCACCGGGACCAGCAGCGGGTCGACGTGGCCGAGCGCGAGCGCCGTGCACACCAGCGACGCGAGACCCGTGGTCACCTGGAGCACGGCCGTGGCCGCGCCCGCGCCCAACGCCTGCCTGCGGGTCTGCCGGACGAGGTCGGCGTCACGGCGGGCCACCTCGGCGCGCTGCCGTTCGTGCGCGCCGAACGCGATGAGGTCCGGCGCGGCGTCGAGCAGCGTGAACACGTCCGCTCCCAGCCGCCTGCGGCCGTGGGCCAGCGCGGTGCTCGCCCGGCGTTCGACGGCGACCGCCACGGCGGGGGCGGTCAGGCCGCCGACCAGCAGCGCGACCGCCAACGCCAGCCCGGCGGCGGGCAGGATCAGGGTGAACAGCAGCACCGCGCCCGCGCCGACGCCCGCCGCCACGATCGGCGGCAGCAGCACGCGCGGCACGAGGTCGCGGACCGCGTCGGTGTCGTCGACGAGCCGTTGCAGCGCGTCGCGCCGCAGCCGCGCGGGCCCGAGCCGGACCAGCGCCTCCCACAGCCGCGTCCGCAGATCGCCCGCCAGCCGGAACGCGGCCTCGTGCGACACGAGCCGTTCCAGGTAGCGCAGCACGCCCTTGGCCAGCGCGAACGTCCGCACGCCGACCACGAGCACGGACAGCGTCAGGATCGGCGGCTGCTCGGCGGCGCGGGCGATCAGGTAGGCGGCGAGCGCGCTGAGCGCCACGCCGCTGCCGAGCGCCGCGATGCCCAGCGCCGCGCCCGCGAGCATCCGCGCGGTGAGCAGCCGCCCCGGTTTCCCGCTGGCCTCGACCGCCGTCTTCTCCTTCACGGCGGTCTGCTTCTCCGGTTCCGGCGCCGCTTCCACGAGCCGGTGCGTGGCGAGCAGGACGGCGACCCCGTCGGCCGCCGCCCGGTGCACGGCGGCCATGACCAGCGCCGCCGTGGGCGGGTCGAGGTGCGCGGTCGGCTCGTCGAGCAGCAGGACGCGCGCGCCGCTCCGCA
Organism: Umezawaea sp. NPDC059074; assembly: GCF_042738955.1. Classification (NCBI taxonomy): domain Bacteria; kingdom Bacillati; phylum Actinomycetota; class Actinomycetes; order Pseudonocardiales; family Pseudonocardiaceae; genus Umezawaea; species Umezawaea sp. NPDC059074. Next base: position 86,785 of record NZ_JBHYHC010000007.1, on the reverse strand, counting down.
CCTTGGCCAACGCCCTGGCAACGGCCACGCGCTGCCGCTCGCCTGTGGACAGGTCGTTAACGTGCCGGTCATACAGGTGCTCGGCCGCGACCTCGGCCAACTCGGCCGGTTCCACCCTGCGCCCGACTGTCAGTTCCAGCTCGTCGGCGACCGTGACCCCGGCGAACGCGGGCCGCTGCGGCACCCACGCGACCCCCTTCCGCCACTCCGCCAGATCCACGGCCCCGAGGTCGTTTCCGCAGATCAGCACCTCACCGCCGTCGATCTCCACGAATCCGAGCAGCACCCCGATCGTCGTCGACTTGCCCGCCCCGCTCGGCGCGTCCAACCGGTGCACCTCGCCGGCGCGCACCGTGAAGCTCACCCCGTCCGGCGCGTCCCGATCCCGCCGCCGCACCCGCAGACCCCGGACGTCCACCACCACGTCACCCGTTTGCCCACCAGTTGTCCACAGGTCGGGCAGTTGTCCACAGGCAAGATCCACATCCCCTTCCCGACCGGGTGACGGCGGTAGACTGGCTCGGGGACGCCCCCCAGGGACGGGTGGGGGCTGTGTTCCGTCCGGTGCGGCGATTTCACGGCTCTGAGCTGGGTTTTTGCGGGGTGGCTCGGTGGTGAGTTCAGCGATTCTGCGGACGGCTTCGAGGCCGTCCTCGCTGGCGTGGTGGGCCGCTCCGGCCGCTCGGAGCGGTAGGTAGCACTCCGGGGCGAGGATGAGCACGATCAGGCCGGTGACCAGGGTCAACTCGCCGCTGACGAGCCGGAGGCCGATGCCGACGGCGATGAGGGCCACCGACAGGGACGCGGCGATCTCCAGGACCAGGGCCGACAGGAATGCCACCCTGAGTGTGCCCATCGTGGCCTTGCGGTGGCGGTCGCCGACCTCGCGGACGGCTTTCGCCTGGGCGGCGGCGCGTTTGAACGCGGTCAGGACCGGCAGGGCCCGGACGAGTTCGAGCAGGTAGCCGGAGAGGCGTTCGGTGACCTCGGCGGCGTGCGTGACCTGCCGTTGGGTGAACAGGCCGATCAGGATCGCGAACACCGGGATCAGCGGGATCGTGAGCGCGATCAGCACCGCCGACGTCGGGTCGGTGTAGAGGATCCACGCGCCGACCAGCGGTGGGACGACGAGGGTCGTGACGAGGGCGGGCAGGTACTTCGTGAAGTAGGCGTCCAGGGCGTCGAGGCCCTTGGTGGCGAGGACGGCCAGTTCCGCCGGGCCGCGGGCGGCGATCCACGACGGGCCGAGCGCGAGCGAGCGGTCGAGCAGGGCAGCGCGGAGTTCTTCCTTCGCGCCGGCGGCCGCGCGGGCGGCGACCGTCTCGGTCAGCCACGCCAGCGCGGCGCGCGCGACGACCGCGGCCGCCAGGAGCGTCCACGTCGAGCCGCCGGTGAGGACGGTCGCCAGTGCCACGGCCTGCGCGACCGTGGCGACGGCGGTGGCCCCGGCGAGGAGGGCGCAGCACGCGAGCGCCCACCTCGCCGAGCGGGACAGCGCGGGAAGCGCGCCGAGCGGGCCCCTCACGACGACGGGACGTGGACCGGCGGGATGTGCCGCGTGCCGATGCGCTTGCGGAACACCCAGTACGTCCACCCCTGGTAGACGAGCACGGCGGGCGTGCCGAACGCGGCGACCCAGGTGATCACGGTGAGCGTGTACGGGCTGGAGGCCGCGCCAGCGACGGTCAGCGAGAACGCCGGGTCCAGGGTGGACGGCAGGACGTTCGGGTAGAGCGCGCCGAACAGGGCCGTCACGGCGGCGACGATCGTGAGGCCCATCAGCGCGAACGCCTGGCCCTCGCGGCCGACGACCAGGCGGGCCATGGCCGCCAACGCCGCCAGGGCGACCACGATCGCGGCGGCCCACGTCCACACCGAGCCGGACCGGACCTGCACGACCAGCAGCAGCACCAGCAGCGGCAGCAGGGCGAACGGGGCGGTCCGCACGGCCAGCGCGCGGGCCCGCAGCCGGATCTCGCCCTCGGTCTTCAGCGCGATGAACACCGCGCCGTGGACCAGGGCGTACCCGGTGATCGCGAGGGCGCCGAGCAGCGTGTCCCACCGGAACGCCGCGAACGGCGTGCCGACGCGGTCGCCCGCGGCGTCCAGCGGCAGGCCGAGGACGCTGCACGTGATCAGCAGGCCGACGGACAGCGGCGCGAGCACCGAGCCCGTCACGATCACCTTGTCCCACCCGGCCCGCCAGCGCGCCGAGTCGACCTTGCCGCGGTACTCGAACGCGACCCCGCGGCCGATCAGGGCGAGCAGGAACAGGAGGGCCGGCAGGTACGCAGTGCTGAGCAGCGCGGCGTACCAGCCGGGGAACGCCGCGAACGTGGCACCGATCGCGACGATCATCCACACCTCGTTGCCGTCCCAGACCGGCCCGATGGTGTTGATCATGACGCGACGGTCGACCTCGTCGCGCCCCAGCACCGGCAGCAGCATGCCGACGCCGAAGTCGAAGCCCTCCAGGAAGAGGTATCCCAGCCACAGCAGGGCGATCACGCAGAACCAGAGCGTTTCCACGGCGGTCTCCTCTCTAGTACGCGAAGGCGAGGGCGTCGGTCTTGGCGGCGTCCGGCGGTGGCGCGGGTGGCAGCACACCCGCCACGCCCGCGCGCACGTAGCGCCGGAGCAGGACCACCTCGACGACCGCCAGCACGCCGTAGACCAGCGTCAACGCGATCAGCGACGTCAGCACCTCGCCCGCGGTGGACGACGAGACGGCGCGCGCGGTGAACATCCAGACACCGTCCACACCGGACGGGTTGGGCACGACCACGAACGGCTGGCGGCCCATCTCGGTGAAGATCCAGCCCGCGCTGTTCGCCAGGAACGGGGTCGCGATGCTCGCCAGCGCGGCGATCGGGAACCACTTGCCGGTCGGCACGCGGCCGCGGCGGGTGAGCCACAGCGCGAGCAGGCCGGTGGCCGTGGAGATGCCACCGAAGCCGATCATCAGCCGGAAGCCCCAGTACGTCACGGGCAGCACCGGCACGTAGTCGATCGGCTTGCCGGACAGCTCGCCGAGCTTCTCGTCGACCGGGTAGTTCGTGCCGTACTTCTGCTGGTACAGGGGAACCAGCTCGTCGATGCCCTTGACCTCGCTGTTGAAGTCGTTGTGCGCCAGGAAGGACAGCAGCGCGGGCACGGTGATGTTCTTGACGCTCTCGCAGTCCGAGCGGGTCACGTCGCCGATCGCGAACACCGAGAAGCTCGCGGGCTGCTCGGTGTGGCACAACGCTTCCGCGGCGGCCATCTTCATCGGCTGCTGCTCGAACATCAGCTTGCCCTGGAAGTCGCCGGTGATCGCCACGCCCGCGAACGCGACCACGCCGACCCACGTGCCGAGCTTCAGCGACGAGCGCCACACGGGCTCCTCGTCGGACTTGCGCCACAGGTGCCAGGCGGCGACGCCGACCAGGAACGCGGCGGCGACCATGAACGCGCCGAAGATCGTGTGCGGGAACGCGGCGAGCACGGTGTTGTTGCCCAGCACGGCCCAGATCGAGGTCAGGCGGGCGCGGCCGTCGACGAGTTCGACGCCGACGGGGTGCTGCATCCACGAGTTGGCGGCGAGGATGAAGTACGCCGACGCGATCGTGGCCAGCGAGAACGCCCACGCGCAGGCGAGGTGGACCTTCTTCGGCAGCCGGTCCCAGCCGAAGATCCACAGGCCGAGGAACGTGGACTCGACGAAGAACGCGACCAGGCCCTCCATCGCCAGCGGCGCGCCGAACACGTCGCCGACGAACCGGGAGTAGGCGCTCCAGGTCATGCCGAACTGGAACTCCTGCACGATGCCGGTCACCACGCCCATGGCGAAGTTGATCAGCAGCAGCTTCCCCCAGAACTTGGTCATCGCGTAGTAGCGCCGGTCACCCGTGCGCACCCACGCCGTCTGCATGCCCGCGACGAGGAGGGAGAGGCCGATCGTCAGCGGCACCATCAAGAAGTGGTAGACGGTGGTGATGCCGAACTGCCACCGCGCGAGATCCAGTACTTCCACGGTTTGAACCTAGGTCCGCCGCACCGGTCGCGATCAGGTACGACGGTCCTCCGTTCGGGTAGGACCTTGGTCCTGGGGTGTGCTCCGGTCGACATCGCCGGTGTCGGTGGCGGCCTGTAGAGTGCGAGGTGCCAGAGGGGAGTAGTTCCCGCTGCCACCAGCGCTCGTCAACGGCTGTGGCGCGGCGAGGTGATCGACATACTGATCCGCCAGTAGTGGGATCCGGTCCCTCACCCACCTTGAGTGGGCGAACGAGACCTCCGGCCGGGTAGTGCAGCACACCCGGTCGGGGTCTGTCGCGCCTCCGTCCGGGTTCGATTCCGGACGTGGAGGCTCTTCAGCAATGGCATCGTGGTTCCTGGCACTGGTCACCGCCTTCGGGCTGGTGTTCCTGCTCGAACTCCCCGACAAGACGACAGCCCTGACCCTGGTGCTGACCACCAGGTTCCGCCCGCTGCCGGTGCTCGTCGGCTCGGCCGTCGCGTTCGCCCTCCAGGCCGTCATCGCCGTGTCGCTGGGCAGCGCCATCGCGCTGCTGCCGAACCGCGTGGTCGCCGGGGCGGTGTTCCTGATCTTCGCGATCGGCGCGTTCCTGCTGTTCCGCGAGGGCTTCGGCCCGCAGGACACCGACGAGGCCGACGGCGCGGGCTCCAGCAAGCAGACGGCGACCTTCCGCCGCGCCGCCCTCACCTCGTTCGGCACCCTGTTCGCCGCCGAGTTCGGCGACGCGTCGCAGCTCGCGGCGGTCGGCGTGGCGGCGAGGTTCGCCCAGCCGTCGGCGGTGGTCCTGGGCACGTTCCTGGCCCTGATGTCCGTGACGGCGCTCGCGGTGTTCATCGGCGGCAAGATCAGCCGCCGCGTGCCCGCCCACCTGATCAACCGGGGGGCAGGTTTCGTGTTCTCCGCCTTCGCCCTGATCGCCCTGTGGCAGGCGCTGCTCGGCTAGTCGAGTCGGTCGACGTGCACAGTGAGCGGGAAGGGAATAGTGGTGGTGAATTCCCCGGTAACCGCAGCGGCGTCCTGATAGCCGAATTCACCTGCCAGGTGACAAACCACCAGGGACACCGGTGGATCGAGATCGATGATCCAGTAGTTCGGAATACCGGCGTCGGCGTACTCGGCACGCTTGATCATGTAGTCCGTACGCCGCGAGCCCGGTGAAACGATCTCCACGGCGAGCACTACGTCGGACGCCCGGAGCAAGCCCTTTCCGCCCTTTACTCGACGTACGGCATCCCGTCGAACAACCACCAGGTCGGGGCGCCGCACGAACCCCGGCTGCTCCGGTTCCGCGAGTTCAAGATTGACATCGATGTCCTGGACCAACCGGAAATCCGGGGGCAGGTGAGGGGCCAATTGAAGAAGAAGCTCACCAGATGCGATGTTGTGGTCCACCGCCGGACTCGGCGACATGAGGAGATGTCCTTCTTGCAATTCGGCGTATCCCGACTCGATCTCACCGAGGGCGACATATTCGGCGACGGTGAACAAGTGCGGTACCGGCATTGCAGCCACAACTACTCCTCACGTCGCGCTCAGCATCTCACGCGCTTGGTGGCCACTATAGAGATACAGGAGCGTCACCGCTCAGTCACTCAGGGTCACTTCAGCGCCGCTGCGACGTCCTGAGCCGCTCTGAGCACTTGGGGCCCGATGGACTCACCGTCGAGCCGTTCCAGGGCCACCACGCCCACGCTGGCCCGCAGTCCGGGCACTCCTCGCACCGGTGACGCGACGCCGTACGCGCCCGGTTGGAGTTCGCCGGTCGACTGGACCCACTGCTTCACGTCCGGGGGGAGGCCGATGGCCTTGCCCGCCGCTCCCCGGTGCACCGGGTGCCTGGAGCCGACGCGGTAGGCCACGTGGAACGCCGTCCACGACGGTTCGACCACCGCGACCGCCTGGGCCTCGCTGCCGTCCGCCACGGTCAGGTGGGCGGTCGCGCCGACCTGGTCCGCCAGCTCGCGCAGCGCGGGCTGCGCCGCCATCCGCAGTTGCGGCAGCACGTTCGCCGCGAGCCGCAGCACGCCCAGGCCGAGCCGCACCTTGGAGCCCTCGCGCCGCACCAGGCCCCTGGCCTGCAACGGGACCAGCAGCCGGTAGACCGCGGCCCGGCTCGCGCCGATCGCGGCGGCCAGTTCGCTGATGCTCGGCGCGTCCGTCTCCGCGTCGGCGACCGCCTGGAGCAGGGCGAGGCCCCGCTCCAGGGTCAGCGAACTCTCCTTCGAGGCCGCCGGGGGCACGGGGAGGCGTCCCCGCGGGTCCGAGTGCGGTCTGACCAAGGTGCCCTACTTCCCGTCGGCGGGCTCGATCGTGCCGACCACTTCGGCGAGGCCGACGAGCGAGCCGTCCTCGCCCGGCGCGGTGGCGGTGATGCGCACCGTGTCGCCGTCCTCCAGGAAGGTCCGCTCCACGCCGTCGGCGAGCGCGACCGGCTCGCTGCCGCCCCAGCTCAGCTCCAGGAACGAGCCGCGCTCGTCGCGTTCCGGCCCGGAGACCGTGCCGGACGCGATGAGGTCTCCCGGCCGCACCGTAGCGCCGTTCACCGACAGGTGCGCGAGTTGCTGCGTGAACGTCCACGACTGCTCGCGGAACGGCGGCCGCGTGACGACCGTGCCGTTCCACTCGACGTCGATGCTCAGGTCGAGCCCCCACGGCTGGTCCTCGACCAGGTACGGGTGCAGCGGGTTGGGCAGCGGCGGCGGGGTGACGCGGGCGACCGCGAACGCCTCCAGCGGGGTGATCCACGCCGAGATCGAGGTGGCGAACGACTTGCCGAGGAACGGGCCGAGCGGCTGGTACTCCCACGCCTGGATGTCGCGGGCGGACCAGTCGTTGAGCAGCACCACGCCGAACACGTGCTCGGCCGCGCGGGACGTGGACAACCTCGTCGCCACCGGGCCGCCGCAGACGAAGCCGACCTCGGCCTCGATGTCGAGCCGCCGCGTCGGGCCGAACTCGGGGTGCGGTTTGCCGTGGCGCTGGCCGTGCGGGCGCACGACGTTCGTGCCGGACACGACGACCGTGCCCGCGCGGCCGTGGTAGCCGATCGGCAGGTGCGTCCAGTTCGGCGGCAGGGCCGCGTTGTCCGGGCGGAAGATCTTGCCGACGTTCTCCGCGTGGTGCCGCGACGAGTAGAAGTCGACGTAGTCGGCGACCGTGAACGGCAGGACCGCGCCGTCGAGCGGCACGAGCGCCGCCCCGCGCGGGGCGGCCGTCGCGGCGACCATCTCCCCGAGCCGCGCACGCAGTTCGCTCCACGCGGGCCGCCCGGCCCGCAGCAGCGGGTCGAGCGTGTCCGCGCCGACCAGGTCGGCCAGCCGCTCGCCGAGGTAGCCCGCGAGCGGGCGCAGCGGCACCGCGTGGTCGCCCACGCGCACCGCGACGCCCGTGCCGTCGAGCACGCCGTAGGGCAGCGTCTGCGGCCCGAACGGCTCGTCCCCGGTGAAGGCCGGGTCGTCGATCCAGGTCACAGGAGGTCCAGGTCGTCGAGGTCCTTGATCGGGTCGTCGAGCGAGCACGACCCGTAGGAGGCGAAGACGCCGCGCACGGCGTGGGCCGCCGGGTCGGCCAGCTCGTTGGCCTCGGCGGCCAGCGCGGCCCCGTCGGTGCTGGCCAGCGCGCCCCGGACGTCGCCGCCCGCCAGCGAGCGCGCGGTCGCGACCAGCAGGTTGAGGAACCCGTGGTGGGTGAAGCCGGTGGCCTCGTCGGTCTGGCGGACGGCGTGGTGCAGGCCCGCGGTGGCCTTGAAGGCGACCCCGCTGTGGCTGACCACGGCGAGGAAGTCGGCGACCTCGTCGACGCTGGGGAAGTTCTCCTTGCTGACGCCACCGCAGCGGAGCTTCGGCCAGCTGCCGTGCTCGATCACCCGACGCACGCCGTCGAGCCACTCGGCGCCGCCGCGCCGGGGTTCGACCACGCGGATCACGTCCTCGGGCACGAACTCCGACACGCGTTCGAGCCACACCTCGTCCACATCGGACGGTGCGGGCATCTCGACCATGCGCAGGGCGAGCAGCTCGCTGCGGGACTCGACGATCGACACGGCCTTGGGGACACCGCCGAGGCCGGTGTCGATGACCAGCGACAGGGCGATCGGCTTGACCGGTTTGACCTTGATCAGCTCGGTGATCAGCTCGGCCAGGCGTGACGCAGGACACAGGAACAGGCCGATCGCTCCCGCCCACTCGCCGACACGCGCGTCGAGGTGCCCGCGCACCGCGTCGGGCATGGACGCGTTGCCCGGCGGGAACAACGCGGCATCGTCGACAAGCCTTGCCAGCAGGGGCGGAGTACCGCGTGGACCTGGCGCACGGAGTTCGAAGGCGCTTGACACGGCTGACACGCTAGTGGCGTATCGGTCAATGAACAAAGATGTCCGACTATCGAACGCCCGGAGTGATCATGGCGTACTACCGCCAAGTCGGTGAGATCCCCCGAAAGCGCCACACCCAGTTCCGCGATCCGGACGGTGGGCTGTACGCGGAGGAGCTCATGGGCGTGGAGGGCTTCTCGGCCGACTCCGCACTGCTCTACCACCGGTTCCTGCCGACCGCCATCGTGGACGCGCAGACCGTCGAGGAGAGCCGCGGCGCCACCACGCCGAACCTCCCGCTGAAGCCCCGCCACTTCAAGACACCGGCGCTGACCTGGCCGGACGGCGACGTCGACGCCGTCACGGGCAGGCGCACGCTGTTCGGCAACGCCGACGTGACGATCGGGTTCGTGGTCGCCACCGCGCCCAGCCCGCTCTACCGGAACGCCGCGGGCGACGAGCTGCTGTACGTCCGCTCCGGCTCCGGGACCGTCGAGACGATCTACGGCGCGATCACCGTGGGCGACGGCGACTACGTCGTGATCCCCACGTCGTGCACCTACCGGGTGGTACCCGATCAGGCGATGGACGTCCTCGTCCTGGAGGCGACCGGTCACATCGGTCCGCCGAAGCGGTACTTGTCCGGCAAGGGCCAGTTCCTGGAGCACTCGCCGTTCTGCGAACGCGACCTGCGCGGCCCCACCGAGCCGCTGCTGGTGGACGGCGAGGACGTCGACGTGCTCGTGCGGCACCGCGCCGGCCTCACCCGGTTCACCTACGCGAACCACCCGTTCGACGTCGTCGGCTGGGACGGCTGCCTGTACCCGTGGGCGTTCAACATCCGCGACTTCGAGCCGATCACCGGGCGCGTGCACCAGCCGCCGCCGGTGCACCAGACGTTCGAGGGGCCGAACTTCGTGGTCTGCTCGTTCGTCCCGCGCAAGGTCGACTACCACCCGCTGTCCGTGCCGGTGCCCTACAACCACGCGAACGTGGACTCCGACGAGCTGATGTTCTACGTCGGCGGGAACTACGAGGCCCGCAAGGGCTCGGGCATCGGGATCGGGTCGCTGTCGCTGCACCCGTCGGGCTGCACGCACGGCCCGCAGCCGGGCGCGGTGGAGGCGTCGCTGGGCGTCGACTACTTCGACGAGACCGCGGTCATGGTCGACACGTTCCGCCCGCTCGAACTGGGCGAGGCGGCGCTGGCGACCGAGGACCCGAAGTACGCGTGGTCGTGGGCCCGAAGGGGTCCTGACCTGGATTGACCTGTTTTTGTCGGTGCTCGCCGCTACCTTTTTGACCATGGACGCACAGGGGGTACTGGAGCTGGCGCCGGACAGCCAGGTGGCGAGCAGCGCCACCCGGCTGGCCGGTGCCGCGGGGTGGACCGGGCTGGGTCGCACCGCGCGGGTCCTGTGGGGGCTGTGCCCCGGCAGCGGCAAGAACCCGTACCGCGTGTGCGTCGACCTGGGCGACCGCGCGACGAAGTGCTCCTGCCCGTCGCGGAAGTTCCCCTGCAAGCACGCGGTGGCGGTGCAGCTGCTGCACGCCCGCGGCGAGGTCTCCGAGGTGGCCGACGAGGAGGCCGTGCCGGACTGGGTGTCCGAGTGGGTGGCGAAGCGGCACGCGGTCGCGGCCCCGGTGGACACGTCGCCGGAGGCCGTGGAGCGGCGGGCCCGCGCGAAGGAGAAGACCGCCCGCAACCGCGCCGAGGCCGTGCGCGGTGGTGTGGCGGCGCTGCGCGACTGGCTGAGCGACGTGGCGGGGTCCGGCATCGCCGGGCTGCCGGGGCGCGACGCGGCCTGGTGGCACTCGATCACCGCGCGCATGGTCGACGCCCAGGCGCCGGGGTTGGCCGCGGCGGTCGCCGAGGTGCGCGAACTGGTGGCCGCGGGAGGCCCGCAGTGGGCCGTGGACGCCGCGGATCGGCTCGGGGGCCTCCACCTGCTGGCGAGGCTCTCCGAGAGCGCTGAGGGGCCGCTGGGCGACGTTGTGCGGGCCCGGCTGGGCTTCCCCGTGGCGGAGGAGCAGGTGCGCGCCGAGCCAGGCTGGTCGGACCGCTGGGTGGCGCTGCTGAAGCTGGAGGCCGACGAGGGGCTCTACCGCACGGTCCGGCAGTGGATCTGGGCGCGCGAGCGGGGCGAGTGGGTCGTCGGCGTCAAGCACGCGGGCGGCAACGCGAGGCCCGTGCCGCCGCTCCCCCACGGCTTCGAGGTGACCGGCACGCTGCACCCGTACCCCGGCGTCACACCGCGGCGGGTGGCCGTGGGCGAGCTGGTCGGCGAGCGGCCCGCGGAGACGATCCCGGTGGCCGCGACGTGGCGGGAGGCCCTGGCGGGCCTGGAACCGCTGCTCCTCGCGGACCCGTGGCAGCGCGTCCACCCGCTCGGCTGCGCGGCCGTGCGCGCGAGCGCCGACGTGAAGTTCCTGCTCGACGCCGACAAGCACGCGCTGCCGGTCCGCGGTGACGCGGCACTGGACCGCGCGCTGGCCGTGACCGGCGGCGACCCGTTCGACGCCTGGGGCCTCTGGGACGGCCACACCCTGCGCCTCGGCGCGGTCGCCGAGCCCGGCAAGGCCCCGGAGGTCGTCGGATGACCCACTTCCCCACTGGAGACCCGTTCGTGAACGACTCGTGGACCACCGCCCTCGACCGCCTGCTCACCCCACCCCGCCCCCGCTGCCTCCCCGCGCGCACGACCCGGACGTTGGTCGGCCGGGACCGCCGCGTGGTGCCGGTGTCCGCGCTCGGAGGTGCCCGGTGAACGCCCAGGCCCACCGCGACGACGCGGTCCGACGCCTGCTGGCCAGCGCCCCCGTCCTCGATCGGCTGCTGGCCGGACCGCACTGCGTCCCACCACGGGCGCCACGGACCTTGGTCGGCCGCAAGCGCCGCGTGGTGCCGGTGTCGGCGCTCGGAGGTGCGGCGTGAGCGTTCAGGCGCAGTGGGACGACGTGGTGCGGCAGTTGTTGGTCGGCGCGCATCGGGGTGGTGGGGATCCGAGCGCTCTGCTGGACGAGTGCGCCGCGGTCGGGTTGGCCGGGTTCGGGGCTCCGCTGCCGGTCGTGGTGGAGGTGGCCGAGTTGGCCGCCGCGCCGAAGGTGGAGGAGCGGGTCGTGAGTGCGGCGGCTCGGGAGGTGTTCGCGCAGATCGTGGCGGTCGACGACCAGGTGTTGTTGACCGAGTGGTGCGGCAAGGCGCGGGCCGCGGGAGTGGTGGCCGAGCACCGGTCGTTGCCCGAGCTGCTGGTGCTGGGCACGACGCATCCGGGGTTGCGGTCGGCCGTGGCGGCGGTGCTCGGGTCGCGGGGGCGGTGGTTGGCGGGGACGCGGCCGGGGTGGGCGTGGGCTACCGGCACGGGGGTGTCGGCGGACCTGGTCGACCTGGCCGAGGTGCTGGACCTGCCGAGCACGCAGCGGTTGGCGGCGTTGCGGCGGGCGCGGCGAGCCGATCCCGTCGGCACGCGGGCGTTCCTGGTCGAGCAGTTCGCCGCGCAGCGGCGGGCTGCGGATCGGCAGGCGCTCGTGACCTCGCTGGAGGCCGGGCTCGGGCCGGAGGACGAGGAGCTGCTGGAGACGGCGTTGGACGACCGGGCGATCGGCGTGCACGACGAGGCGGTCCGGCTGCTGCGGACGCTGCCGTCGTCGGCGTTGTCGGCTCGGGCGGCGGAGCGGCTGGATCGCGGGCTGGTGGCGACCGGCGGCGGGTTCGACGTGCGGATGGACGGCCTGTGGGCCGAGGCCCTCTCCAGCCCGGTCGAGGCGCGGGACCTGCTGCGCGACGGGTCCGAGGTCGGGGTCGGCGGCCGGGTGCGGGGTGCGGCGGCCAGCGTCGGGACCACCTACTGGACGAACCGGCTGGGCGCCGACGACGCCGTGGCGGCGGACGCGGTGAGCCGCGGGCCGTGGGCGGCGTCGCTGCTGCGCGGGGCGGCGCAGCGGGTGGCGGAGGCGGCCGACGCGAGCCCGTGGGCGGTCGCGGCGACGCGGACGCTGTCGGGCATGGAACAGCTGGAGATGCTGGCGTCGCTGCCCGCCGAGCTGTCCGCGCGGACCGTGATCGCGGTGTCGCACCAGTGGAACTACGACCTGCTGGACCACGCGTGCTCGCAGCTGCCCGCGCCGTGGTCGGCGGAGTCGACGGCGGCGCTGCTGGAGCGCTACACCGCGATGCGCGACCCGAGGTGGCGGGCCGGGCGCCCGCCCGCCGTGCTGCTGGCGCGGGGCGACGCGGAGGTGCTCGGTGCGAACTGGGCGCGGATCACCGAGCGGTGGCCGGAGCACTCGATCGAACTCGAGGTGCTGCGGCTCCGCATGAGACTCAGCCAGGCTTTCGACCGGAAGGAACCCGTCCTGTGACGACCGAAACCGTGCTGCGGCCCGCCGCGGAACAGCAGTACGCCGCCGAGCTGGCCGCGTTGGCCGCGGCGGACGACCGCCCGCGCCCGCCGCGCTGGAACATGTCGCCGCAGGCCGTCGTGACGTACGTGCTGGGCGGCACGCTGCCCGACGGCACGGTGATCACGCCGAAGTACGTCGGCAGCAGGCGGCTGGTCGAGGTGGCCGTCGGCACGCTGGTGACGGACCGGGCGCTGCTGCTGGTCGGCGTGCCGGGCACCGCGAAGTCGTGGCTGTCGGAGCACCTCGCCGCGGCGGTGAGCGGCAACTCGACGCTGGTCGTGCAGGGCACGGCCGGCACGAGCGAGGAGTCCGTGCGGTACGGCTGGAACTACGCGCGGCTGATCTCCGAAGGGCCGAGCGAGGCCGCGCTGGTGCCCAGCCCGGTGCTGCGGGCGATGCAGACCGGCGCGGTGGCGCGGGTCGAGGAGCTGAGCCGGATGCCCGCCGAGGTGCAGGACTCGTTCATCACGATCCTGTCCGAGAAGGCGCTGCCGGTGCCGGAGCTGAACCTGCACGTCCAGGCCGTTCCGGGGTTCACCGTGATCGCGACGGCGAACGACCGCGACCGGGGCGTGAACCAGATGTCGTCCGCGCTGGCCCGCCGGTTCAACACCGTCGTGCTGCCGCCGCCCGCGACCGAGGACGACGAGGTGCAGATCGTCACGTCCCGCGCGAGCCAGCTCGGCCGCGCGCTTCAGCTGCCGGCCGAACCGCCCGCGCTGGACGAGGTGCGCCGGGTGGTGCGGATCTTCCGCGAGCTGCGCAACGGGTCCACTGTGGACGGTCGAACCCAGCTGAAGAAGCCGAGCGGCAGCCTGTCGACGGCCGAGGCGATCTCGGTGATCGCGGGCGGCATGGCGCAGGCCGGGCACTTCGGCGACGGCACGCTGGGCGCGGACGAACTGGCGTCGGGGCTGCTCGGCGCGGTGATCAAGGACCGGGTGTCGGACAGCGCGGTGTGGCGGGAGTACCTGGAGGCCGTGGTGAAGGAGCGCGCCGAGTGGCGCGACCTGTACCGGGCCTGCCAGGACCTGGACACGTCCGGCTACACGGTGAGCGGCGCCTGATGCCTCCTCGCGACCAGGTGCTGCCGGAGCGGGTGGTGCTGCTCGGCATCCGGCACCACGGTCCCGGCTCGGCCCGCATGGTCGCGGCCGCGCTGGCGGCCGTGCGGCCCGAGGTCGTGCTGATCGAGGGCCCGCCGGAGGGTGACGCGCTGCTGGAGCACCTGCCGTCGCTGACCCCGCCCGTCGCGCTGCTGCTGCACGACGAGGCCGAGCCGTCGGCGGCCGCGTTCTGGCCGTTCGCGGAGTTCTCGCCGGAGTGGCGGGCGCTGACGTGGGCGCGCGCCAACGACGTTCCGGCGCGGTTCTTCGACCTGCCCGCCGCCGCGTCGCTGGGCGCGGAGCCGTCCGAGCCGCGCGCGGTGGTCGACCCGCTGGGCGTGCTGGCCGAGGCGGCCGGGTTCGACGACCCGGAGCGCTGGTGGGAGGACGTGGTCGAGCACTCGGCGAGCGCCGACCCGAGGGCGCTGGCGGACGCCGTGACGGAGGCGATGTCGGCGTTGCGCGAGGAGTTCGCCGACGAGGTGGACGACCGGACGCTGCGCCGCGAGGCCCACATGCGGCAGGCGTTGCGCAAGGCGTTGAAGGAGACCGACGGGCCGGTCGCCGTGGTGTGCGGGGCGTGGCACGTGCCCGCGCTGCGGGTGCTGCCGCCCGCGACGGCGGACGCGGCCCTGCTCAAGGGGCTGCCGAAGCGCAAGGTGTCCGGCACGTGGGTGCCGTGGAGCCACGGGCGGTTGGCGGCGTCGTCAGGCTACGGCGCGGGCATCGACTCCCCCGGCTGGTACGCGCACCTGTGGGAGTGCGCGGACCGGGGTGACGCGGTGCCGCGCTGGTTCGCCCGCGCGTGCTCGGTGCTGCGGGCCGAGGACCTGCCCGCGTCGACGGCGAGCGCGGTCGAGGCGGTGCGGCTGGCCGAAACCCTGGCGGCGTTGCGCGGCAGGCCGTCGCCGGGGTTGTCGGAGATCAGCGAGGCCGCGTTGGCCGTGCTGTGCAACGGCGACGAGGTGCCGCTGAGGCTCGTGCACGAGAAGCTGGTGATCGGCGAACAGCTGGGCGACGTCGGCGAGGGCGTGCCGCGGTCGCCGCTGGCCGCCGACGTGGCCCGGTGGCAGCGGAAGCTGCGGTTCCCACCCGCCCTGGAGGGCAAGCAGATCCGGCTGGACCTGCGCAAGGACAACGACCGCGAGCGGTCGAAGCTGGTGCGCAGGCTGGACGTCCTCGGTGTGCCGTGGGCCAAGCCGGACTCGACGACGACGCTGGGCACGTTCGCCGAGGCGTGGCAGCTCCGCTGGGACCCGGCGTTCGCCGTGGCGCTGGCGGGGGCCGCGCGGCACGGCACGACGGTGGAGGCGGCGGCGGAGCGCGTGCTGTGCCAACGGGCGCGGGACGCGGACCGGGTGGCGGCGGCGGCCGAGGTGCTGTCGATCGCGGTGGGCTGCGAGCTGCCGATCGCCGTGCTGGCGGCCCGCAGCGCGCTGGACCGGTGCGCGGCGGCCGCGACGGACGCGGTGGAGCTGCTGGGCGCGCTGCCCGACCTGGCGACGACCGTCCGGTACGGCTCGGTGCGCGGCACGGACCCGGAGCTGCTGCGGGTGGCGCTGCACGGGCTGCTGGCGCGCGGCGCGGTGGGCCTGCCGCTGGCGTGCCGGGGCGTGGACGACGACACGGCCGAACGCGCGCTCGTCGCCGTGAACGGGGCGGACGACGCGACCCGGCTCGCGGCGGACGAGGAGCACCAGGCGATGTGGCGCAAGGCGTTGCTGTCGCTGGTGGGGATGCCGGACGCGCACGGCCTGCCGACCGGGCGGGCGACCCGCCTGCTGTGGGAGGCGGGCGAGCTGGACACGGCGGCGGTCGCGACCCGGCTGCACCGGGCGACGTCGTGGAACGGCGGCACGGCGAGCGACGCGACCGCGTTCGTGGCGGGCTTCCTGCGCGGGTCGGCGTCGCTGCTGGCGGCGGACGCGCGGCTGTTCGACCTGGTCGACGAGTGGCTGTCCGGGCTGGCCCCGGCGGACTTCGACGACGCGCTGCCGTTGCTACGCAAGGCGATCAGCGACTTCAGCCCGGCCGAGCGCAGGCTGCTCGGCGAACGCGTGCTGGGCTCGTCCGCGACCACGGGGGCCGCCGGGTCGGGCGAGTGGGACGAGGCTCTGGCGGAACGATTGTCGGGGCACGTCCGTGCCCTGCTGGCAGGGGTGGCCGGATGACCGGGGACGCGGAACGCCAACGGCGCTGGAGGCTGCTGCTCGGCGCGGCGGCCGAGGGCATGGGCGAGTTGGGCGAGGACGACCAGCGGCGGGACGCGGCGCTGACCGGCCTGTACGGCGGCGGGGGCGCGCGGACCGTCGGCGAGGCGCCGAACGGCGGCAAGCGCAGCGCGGGCCTGGGTTCCAGCGCGCCGGTGCTGCACCGCTGGCTCGGCGACGTCCGCAAGTACTTCCCCACGTCCGTGGTGCAGGTGATGCAGAAGGACGCCGTGGAGAAGCTCGGCCTGCGGCAGCTGCTGCTGGAGCCGGAGCTGCTGTCGAGCGTGGAACCGGACGTGAGCCTGGTCGGCACGCTGGTGTCGCTGTCGTCGGCGATCCCGGCCCGCACCCGCGAGACCGCGCGGGCGGTGGTGCGCAAGGTGGTCGAGGACATCGAGCGCAGGTTGGCCGACCGCCTGATGGCCGCCGTCCACGGCGCCATCGACCACTCGCAGCGCACCCGCCGCCCGCGGCCGGCGGACGTGGACTGGCCGACGACGATCAAGGCCAACCTGCGCCACTACCAACCGGACCAGCGCACGCTGGTCGTGGAGACGCTGGCGGGCCGCAAGCGCCGCAGCCGGTCCGCCGCGCTGCGGGACGTGATCCTGCTGGTCGACCAGTCCGGCTCGATGGCCGACTCGGTGGTCTACTCCGCCGTGCTCGGCGCCTCCCTGGCGTCGCTGAAGTCCATCGACACCAAGCTGGTCGTGTTCGACACCGAGGTCGTCGACCTCACCGAGACGCTGGACGACCCGGTCGACCTGCTGTTCTCCACCCAACTGGGCGGCGGCACCGACATCAACCGCGCCGTGGCCTACGGCCAATCCCTGGTCCGCAGGCCGACGGACACGGTGATGGTGCTGATCAGCGACCTGTACGAGGGCGGCGTGGCCCGCGAGCTGCAGCGCCGCGTCCGCGAACTGGTCGCCAGCGGCGTCACGGTCGTCGTCCTGCTGGCCCTCTCCGACAGCGGCACCCCGTCCTACGACCACGAGTTGGCCGCGAAGCTCTCCGACCTGGGCGCCCCGGCGTTCGCCTGCACCCCGGACCGCTTCCCGGACCTGCTGGCCACGGCACTGCGCCGGGAGGACGTCGCCACCTGGGCCGAGCAGTCCGGCATCCCGGTCGGGCGGTGAGCCCCTGGCGGACGACGGTCAGCCGGTGGAGACGCCGATGAAGTGCCGCACCAACCGCTCCTGCTGGTCGGCGGTGGTCTTGTCCAGGGTGAGGGTGTTGTCACCGACCTCGATCACCAGCTCGGCCACACCCGTGCGGGAGAGCCAGGACTGGACGCGGTCGGCGAGCGCCTTGGCCACGTCCTTGTCCACGACGGCCTGCGCGACCACCATCGCCGTGTCGACGAGTTCCGGGTCGCCCGCGTCGAGCGGGGCGTGGCCGCCGCGCAGCCGCGTGGCGTCGAGGTGGAGTTCGAGCAGGTCGTCGAGCAGCTGGTGCAAGACCTCGTCGAGCTGGGTTTCGCCGAGTGAGTCGTCGACTACGCGGAACACGATCTCGTTCACTTGTCGCCCTTCGGTGGTCCTCGATCGTCAGCGGATCACGATACGGCCGAGGATCAGGTACAGGCACCGCTCGGTGATCACAGCGGTTCGGCCGCGGTCGTCCGGGCCCGCCATCCACAGGCGGCCGGTGGAGCGGACGTGCTCGCGGACGCGTTCGGGCATCTCGGAAACGCGCAGGTAGGTGCGGTCGGAGCCCGCCAGCTCCAGGTAGGCCTGGCGCCCGATGCGGGCGCGGCCGTGGACGAAGCGGGCGTCCACGGCGTGCCAGGCGTGGTCGCGGATGAGGCGCTGGACCTTGCGGCGGTCGAACACGTGGCGGAGGCCGGGGACGGCGACCTCGACGCACAACGGGATGAGGATCAGCACCCACTTGGAGTCCAACGCCATCCAGAGGGCGATCACCAGCAGGGCCAGGCCGGTGGCCAACGACAGGTAGCCGACGGCCCGGTGGTCGGCTCGGGCCAGGCACCGGGCGGTCCACTCGTCGCTGATCGTTTCCGCGGTGCTCATCACCTCTACAGATACCCCATTCCGACGATCAACCAAACACCCTGGTCAGCACCTTGGCGTGGAACAGCTTCGGCACCCCGCGGAACGCCACCACCGTCCGGCCGCCGCTGTCGGGGTCGACGAGCCACGCGCGGCGGTGGCGTTTGACCCGGCCGCGCAGCAGCGGGCCGATGCCGTGGACGGCCAGCACCACCGGTCGGGGTCCGGCGACGATCAGCAGTCGGCCTTCCCAGCGGACCTGGACCTGGTTCCACGGCTCGTCGGCCAGGATCATCCCAACGGGTGGACGTCGGCGGAGGGCGAACCCGAACACCACCGCCGACACGACCAGCAGAACGGCGGGCAACGGGGACGCCGTGCCCACCTCGTAGACCAGCAGCAACTGCCCGATGAAGGCGATCACGCCGACGAAGGTCCAGGTCAGGGCGTTTCGACTTGCGCGCGCCAGGCAGTGCCGCGTCCACTTGTCGTATCGAGCCGCACCTTCGGTGGACGGCTTGTTCGGCACACCCACAGGCCACCTCCGCCTGACGACAAAGAGGTTACGACGGGTGAAGGGCTTCCGTCTCCAGCCAATTCCAAGTTAGGCTCACCTAACCTAAGGAGGTGAGCGGTGACCGAGCACCGTCGTCCGCCGGCCCCGCACGCGGCCGAGCGCGCCCGCACGATCGCCGCCCGCGGCGGCCGTGCCGCTGTCCTGCCCTCCGCGGGTGACACGTGCGACGGCGTGCGGATCAGCCCGCTGCTGCACCACGTTCACCCGAACGGCACCGCGATGCTGCTGCTGTCCGACGACCACCCGCTGGTGGCGTCGGCGTGGCAGGCGCCGCGGGCCGAGGTGACGGCGATGCTGGAGGTCGCCGACCACGCCCCCGTCCAGCTGCGCGAACCGGTCCGCGGCCTGCTGTGGATCACCGGCTGGCTCCAGGCGCTCGACGGTCGGGAGGCGCGCGACGAGGTGCTCGCCGTCGTCGACCAGAAGGCCGATCCGCGCCTGCTCGACGCCGGTCACGGCGCCACGGTGCTGCGGTTGAGCCCGGCGTCGATGGTGATCGCCGACGCCGAGGGCACGAGTTCGCTGCGGCCCGAGCAGTTCGCCGCGGCGACGCCGGACCCGTTCTGCGCCCACGAGGACCACTGGCTGCGCCACCTGGAGCTGTCGCACCGGGACGTCGTCGGGATGCTCGCGAAGCACCTGCCGGAGGAGTTGCGCGGCGGCCACGTCCGGCCGCTCGGCCTGGACCGGTTCGGGTTGCGGCTGCGGGTGGAGGCGGCCGACACCGACCACGACGTGCGGATCGCGTTCTCCCGGCCGGTCGAGTCGACCAAGGAGCTGTCGGTGGAACTGCGCCGTCTCGTGGGCTGCCCGTTCCTGGCCCAGACCCCCACCGCCTGAGCGCACAACAGCGCCGCAACACGGGCCGGGCTAGCTTGCACTGGTGAACTGGCTGGCACCCGAACGACCTGCGCTGCCCGAGACGCTCCCGAAGGAGCAGCACCGCGGCTACCAGGTCGAGTTGCTGATCGTCTTCAGCGTGACCCTCGGCCTCTCCGGGCTCCGCAGCCTGGTCCGACTCCTCGACAGCCTGCTGCAACCCGTGCCGCTGAGCCAGCAGTCGGTGGCGCTCAACGTGCCGCAGGCGCGGTTCGACCTGCTGGACCTGATCGCGCAGCTGCTGAGCGTGCTCCAGCTCGCCGCGTGGGGCGGGATCGGCCTCTACCTGCTGTGGCGCGGCGGCATCAAGCTCCGGATGCTCGGCCTCGACCGCACCCGGATCGGCCCGGACGCGCTGGGCAGCCTCGGGCTCGCGGCGGTCATCGGCATCCCCGGCCTGGCGTTCTACCTGATCGCCTACAACCTCGGCATCAGCCTCAACGTCCAGCCGTCCACGCTGGACGAGACGTGGTGGCGGACGATCGTGCTGATCCTCGCCGCCGCCGGCAACGCGTGGGCCGAGGAGGCGCTGGTCGTCGGCTACCTGCTGACGCGCTTCCGGCAGTTCGGCTGGTCGGAGAACAAGGCGCTGCTCGCGAGTTCGGTGCTGCGCGGCTCGTACCACCTCTACCAGGGCTTCGGCGGGTTCATCGGCAACCTGGTCATGGGCCTGGTGTTCGGCCGGGTGTGGCAGCGGACGAACCGGTTGTGGGTGCTGGTCTTCGCGCACACGATCCTCGACGTGGTCGCTTTCGTCGGGTACTCGGTGCTCCGCGGCCACGTGTCCTGGCTGCCCTAGTCCTTTACGCAACGATTCGCCTGTCGAAACCCGATTTCACTGAATGATTCACTACTTGCAGGCGTTCTTACGATCGACTTCACGCAATCTGGGCCACTTGGAGCAGATTATTTCTCCGCGAACGGGTTACCCTCCGAACTGTGACTGCGCACATCGCTGAGACGGAAGCCATCGACGGTTCGCCGCGCCCCGCACCCAGGGTGGAGAGCGAGGTCGGGCCGCTGCGGACGGTGCTGCTGCACCGGCCGGGCAACGAGCTCAAGAGGCTCACGCCGCGCAACAACGACCAGCTGCTGTTCGACGGCGTGCCGTGGCTGGCCCGCGCGCAGGAGGAGCACGACGCGTTCGCCGAGGTGCTGACCTCGCGCGGCGCGGAGGTGCTGCTGCTGTCGGACCTGCTGGTCGAGGCGCTGTCCGACCAGCGCGCGCGGATCGCAGGCATCCACAGCGCGGTCAACGAGCGCCGCCTGGGCATCGACCTGGCCGACGCGCTGCGCTCGCACCTGTCGACGCTGGCCGCCGAGCCGCTGGCGCAGGCGCTGATGACCGGCATGACGTTCGAGGAGCTGCCCGCCGCCGAGGGCGCGTCGCTGGTGCGCAAGATGCACCACCCGATCGACTTCGCCGTCGACCCGCTGCCGAACCTGCTGTTCACCCGCGACTCGTCGGTGTGGGTGGGCGACCGGGTCGCGATCACGTCGCTGGCGCTGCCCGCCCGCGACCGCGAGACGGCGTTGACGGACCTGATCTACGCGTACCACTCGCGGTTCCGCAAGACCGGCCGCGCGTACGGCGCGCACTCCGCGCCCGTCGAGGGCGGCGACGTGCTGCTGCTCGCGCCCGGCGTGCTGGCCATCGGCGTCGGCGAGCGCACCACGCCCGCGGGCGCCGAGTCGTTCGCCCGCTCCGCGCTGGCCGACGGCCTGGCGCACACCGTGCTGGCCGTGCCGATCGTCCAGGAGCGCGCGACCATGCACCTGGACACCGTGTGCACGATGGTCGACCGCGACGCCGTGGTCATGTACCCGGCCGTGCGCAACACGCTGTCCGCCTACCCCGTCCGCTCCGACGGCAGCGGCGGTGTGGTCGTCGACGGCCCGGTGCCGTTCCTGGAGGCGGCGGCCGAGGCCATGGGCATCGACCGGCTGCGGGTGATCGACACCGGCCTCGACCCCGTGACCGCCGAGCGCGAGCAGTGGGACGACGGCAACAACACGCTCGCCGTCGCGCCCGGTCTGGTCGTGGCCTACGAGCGGAACGTGGAGACCAACGCGCGGCTCGAGGACGCCGGGGTCGAGGTGCTGCGGATCAGCGGGTCGGAACTCGGCTCGGGCCGCGGTGGACCGCGGTGCATGTCCTGCCCGATCGACCGGGCCGCTCTCGTCTGAGATCGTCGTCACGGCGAATGGCGTGGATCGGGCGCTCCGCCTGGTCCACGCCTCGCGCAAACGTTTGTCAGCGTCGATTCGTAGGTTTGCCTAAGCTTTGTTTGGATTACCTCTCCATACACACATTAGCCTTACCTGAAATGCATCGTACTCCTTTTTGCGTTACCGTCGCCGCATGGCCCTCAACGTGAAGAAAATCGGCAGCAAGACGAACAAGTTCCACCAGTTGCTCCAAGCGCAGGTGCGCAACGAGTTCACCGCCTCGCAGCAGTACATCGCCGTGGCGGTCTGGTACGACAACGCGGACCTGCCGCGCCTGGCGTCGCACTTCTACAAGCAGTCGCTCGAAGAGCGCAACCACGCCATGATGATCGTGCAGTACCTCATGGACAACGGTCTCCCGGTGAGCATCCCCGGCGTGGACGACGTCCGCACCGAGTTCGCCGCCGCGCGCGAGCCCGTCGTCCTGGCCCTCCAGCAGGAGAAGGACGTCACCGAGCAGATCGTCGTGCTGGCGAAGACCGCCCGCGACGAGGGCGACTACATCGGCGAGCAGTTCCTCCAGTGGTTCCTCAAGGAGCAGGTCGAGGAGGTCGCGTCGATGAGCACGCTGCTCACCGTGATCGACCGCGCCGACGGCAACCTGTTCCACGTCGAGAACTTCCTGGTCCGCGAGTCGGTCGGCGACGCGGGCGACTCCGGCGCCCCGCGCGCCGCCGGTGGCGCGATCTGACGTCCGACCGGCTCACCTGAGCGCCAGCGACGGCGCCCACCCCACACCGGGGCGGGCGCCGTTCGGGCGTCAGTCGAGGAAGCACTCCGCGCCGGACCACTGCGTCCGCACGCGCTGGACCTTGTCGGTGTCGAGGAACGGCATCTCACCGCTCATCAGGAAGACGTGGTACCCGTTCCACTCCTCGTACGGAAAGACGGAGAACCCGAGCCGGCTCTCCCTCGCCTGCGGATAGGTGTTCCGGACGTCGGCCGCGGTCGAGCCGACGCCGATCCCCTCGGTCGTGCGGAACGCGCTGGCCTGCGTGAGCCGCGCGACGCCGGTCGTCGGGCTGATCACCACGGCTTTCGGCGTGTCCGGGAACGTCGTGGTCGAGTAGGTGTGGCAGCCCCAGGCGTCGTCGACCCCCCGGTTGACGAGCAGCCCGGTCGCCAGCGCCTCCTCCTCGCTCATCCCCAGCCGGAGCCCAGGACCCTCGTCGGTCTTCACGACCGGCGGTGGCGGGTCGGACTTGGCGATCTGCTCGACTGGTGCCGCCACGGCGGCGACCGGAGCGGGCGTGGCGGCCGGAACGGACGGCGTGGCCGCTGAAGCGGACGGCGTGCCCGCGCTGGTGGTGCTGGTGGTGCTCCCCGGCGTCGAAGTGGCTGCCACGACCGAGCCCCCGCCGATCGCGATCCCCCCGCCGATCGCGGCCGCGAGCACCAGTGCCACCCCGGAAACGATTACCGCGGACTTGCGCTGAACCTTCATGTTTCTCCCCCGTGCTGTCTTGGACGTCCAGTACACGCACGAGCGGAGAGGTCGGTTGCCTTCAGTCGAGAAGGCATTCCGGCGCGTCGAGTTGCATTCTTATCGCCGTCACCTTGTCCGCCCCGATGATGAAGACGTAGTACCACGACGGCGTTCCGCCCATCGCGACGGTGAATCCCGAGTCGCGTTCGACGGCCCTCGGGTATCGGGCTTTCAGGTCGGTCGTCGTCGAGCCGACGCTGATTCCCATCGACGTCTGCGCGTCGTCCGGAATGGTGATCCGGACCATCCCCGCCTTCGGGCTGACGACCACCGCGCCCACGAGGTCCGGGTGTCCCTGGGTGAAGTACGTGTGGCAGCCCAGCCCGTCGTCCGGGCCCCGGTCGAGGAACCCGGTCGCGACCGCGTCCGACTCGGCCATCCCCAGCTTGAGCACGCCGAACCCGACCGAGCCCGACACCGGGACGCTCGGCTCCGGCGTGCCGGTCGTGGACGTGCTCGCCGGGGGCAGCGAGGTGGGGCTGCCGAGGCCCGCCAGCGCGATGCCGCCCGCCACGAGCGCGGCCACGGCGAACGCGCTGCCCGCGCTCGCCAGCACTCGCCGGTTGCGCCGCACCCGGCGCGCGCCGGTCACGACGGCGTCGTCCGCCCCGGCCTTGACCGGGATGTCCAACCGCTGGTCCTGGAACAGCCTGCGCAGCTCGTCGTCGAGGTCCACGATCAGTCCCTCCCTTCCGCGAACTGGCCGAGCTTGGTCCGCAACGTTGTCATGGCCTTGCTGTTCTGGCTCTTGACCGTGCCCTTGGTGACGCCGAGCGAGTCGGCGATCTCGGCCTCGGACAGCCCCTCGTAGAACCGCAGCACCACGACCGCGCGCTGCCGGGGCGGGAGTTCCCGCATCGCCTGCCACAGCGGCTCGTGCTCCAGGCGGTCGACCTCGGCCTGCGCGGGCGTGTCGGGGAACTCCGCGACCAGGTTCTCCCTGCGGAACCGCCGCCACCGGCTGACGTGCCCGTTGGCCATCGCCCGCCGCACGTAGGCGAGCGGGTCGGGTCCCTTGGCGAGCACGGATTGCCAGCGCGAGCCGACCTTCTCCAGCACGCCCTGGACGAGGTCGGCGGCGTCGTGCGGGTTGCCCGTCAGGGCGTGGCCGTACCGCAGCAGGCCGGGCAACGACATCCGGACGAAGTCGGCGAAGTCCTCCACCACCGCAACACGCCCGTCCCACTGGATCGGTTGCCAAGACCTGGGTAGGTCGGAGATCACGCTCGGGTCGGCGAACAGCACGCAACCCCCACGCCTGTGGAACGTCGTGGGTTGCCTCGGCCGGTCAGAAAGTCGCGGGCAGCCGCAGGACGCCGTCGTCGCCGGGCGGGAAGTCGAGGACCCGGACGACCGATTCCACCGGGATCGGCCCGTAGACGTGCGGGAACCACACTCCGGTCGGGTGCTCCGGGTCGCCGGGCTCCCACTTCACCGGCAGCCCCGCCGGGTCGACGACCAGCAGCAACAGGTCGGTGCGGCCCGCGTAGAAGAGGTTCGCGGGCAGGTGGACGCTGCCGGGGTCCGAGCAGTGCACGAAGCCGACGGCGTCGAGCGAGTCCGGCCGGATCTCACCGCGCTCCTGGTCGGCGGCCCACTCGTCCGGGCTGCTGATGTGCAGGATCATCTATCCACACCCCCTGTGGACAACGTTGTGGACAACCTCGGGGGAGCCGCTGCTCCCCCGAGGCGTCACGTCTAGCGAAGGGTGATCTGACGGCCGCGCAGACCCTCGCGGGCCCGCCGCTCGGCGTCGGTGATCGGGTCGGTCTCGACGCTGGCCAGCGCGTCCAGCAGGCGCTTGCCGAGCGCCTCGGCGGGACCGGCCCACTCGGAGGAGTGCATCTCGCGGTCGAGGTCCCACACCGGCACGACCAGGCCGTGCGCGCGGAACGAGCCCGCGTAGCGGGAGCCCTCGCCCAGGTCCAGCTCGCCGCGCACGTGCAGCCGCGCCATGGCGTTGAGCAGCTTCTCCTCGGCCTCCGGGCGGACCCAGCGCAGGTGCGCCTTGTCGCCCGCGTCGACCCAGTACGCCGCCTTCACGCCGGGGGCGTCGACGCGCGCGGTCGGCAGGATCGCCGAGTTCGCCCGTTCGAGGGACAGCGCGACCTCGCCGGTGGGCTGGTTGTCCGGCGGCATCCACCACGCGAAGTCGTCGTGCAGCTCGGGCGACAGCTCGGCCTCGGTGTCCAGGACGTCCTGGAGGCGGCCGGGGTTCTCGCCGTTGTCGGGGCCGACGACGGACAGCGCCTCGCCGGTCTCGGCCTCCTCGGCCCACCGGATGGCGCGGGCCAGGTCGCGGCTGATGTCGCCGGACCGGATCTGCACCTGGAGACCGACGAACGCGGTGCCGTCGCCGCGCACCAGGCCCGCCGCCGCCATCGGCAGCACCGTGGCCAGCGTGATCTCGCGGTCGCCCTTGGCGAGCGGCAGCTTCACCGTCGCGGACGGCACGAACTCGCGCAGCGCGATGAGCTCGCACTCCATGGCCAGCCCCTCGAACGGGCGGGCCACCATCACGTCGCCGGGGCCGCCTTCGGAGCCGTGGCAGGCCTTGTACCTCTTGCCGGAGCCGCACGGGCACGGCTGGCGGGGGTTGACCCCGTCAGTCGGCTTCGCAGCGTTCTTCACGGCCGTCCGCTTGGCCACCTTTGGCCCTCCTCGCGCTCGCAGTCAGTGCGCAAAGTTATCCGACCGCGACCTGCTCATCCGAGTTGGGCAGCGCTTTCGTCCTCCTCGGAGAGGTACTGGCGGGTGCGGATGGGCGAGTTGGTGGCGAGGAACCGCACGCCGAGATCGCGGCAGAACGCGACGTCCTCGGCCGCGTCGACCGTCCAGACGTACGTGTCGTGGCCGCGGGCGCGGCTGCGCTCGACGTAACCGGGGTCGGCGCGCAGCAGGTCCAGGCCGGGGCCGGTGTAGTCGGCCCACGGCGGCAGCCAGCCGTCGCGGCCCTGCTCCCCCATCTTCTCGATGAGCTGCACGGTCGGCAGGCGCGGCGCGTACTCGCGGAGCTTGCGGACGGCGAGCGTGGAGAACGACATCAGCACCACCCGCGAGTCGTCCTTGGTGTTGGGCTTGGTCAGGCCGAACCGGCCCAGCGCCGACGCCACCTGCCACTCGATCCGGCCGGGGAACCGGGCCGGGTGCTTGGACTCCGCGAACAGCGTGAGGTCCGGCCTCGACGACACGACCAGTTCGAGGAGCGCGTCGAACGTGAGCACGCGCTGCGGCTCGCCGTCGCGCCAGCTGCCGAAGTCCAGTTCGGACAGTTCGGCCAGCGTCATCTCGCTGACGCGGCCGGTTCCGGAGGAGGTGCGGTCCACGACGTCGTCGTGGATGCAGACCAGGTGGCCGTCGGCGGTGAGCCGCACGTCGCACTCGATCCCGTCCGCTCCCTGCTCGATCGCTAGTTCGTAGGCCGCGAACGTGAGTTCGGCCCGATGGGCTGAAGCGCCGCGGTGGGCGACGACGAGTGGTGACACGAGAGGAAACTGTGCGTGACCTGCGGTTCGTGGTCAACCTGAAGCAGGTGAACCCGTCGATAACTATTTGAGCTGACAAGCACATCGCGTGGACGTGGGACTGGGTCACGACATAGCGTTCCAGTTGTGACAGTGGCACTCTTCGATCAACAGGACCCGGCGTTCATCGCGGATCCGTACCCCACCTTCGCCGCGCTGCGGGAGCGCGGCGAGGTCCACTGGCACGAGGACATGGGGGTCGCGCTGGCCGTGTCGCACGCGGCGAGCTCGGCGGTGCTGCGGCACCGGGCGCTCGGCCGCGTCTGGTCGGACGTGAAACCCGTGGAGGCGTTCACGTCGTTCAACCTCCTGCACCGCAACTCGCTGCTGGAGAACGAGCCCCCGACCCACGGCAGGCTGCGCAGGCTGGTCGCCGCCGCGTTCGGCCGCGGCCACGTGGAACGCCTGAGACCCTGGATCGCGACCTTGTCGGACCGCTTGGTCGACGAGCTGTGCGCCAAGATCGCCGACCAGGGCTCGGCCGACCTGCTGGCCCACGTCGCCGCCCCGCTCCCGGTCGAGGTGATCGCCGAACTCCTGGGCGTCCCCGGCTCCGAGCGCGCACTGCTCCAGCCGTGGTCGAACGCCATCGTGAAGATGTACGAGTTCGGCCTGGCCCCGGAGAAGAAGGACGCCGCCGAGCGCGCGGCCACCGAGTTCGTCGCCTACCTGCGCGACCTGATCGCCCTGCGCCGCAAGAACCCCGGCAACGACCTGGTGAGCGACCTCGTCGTCGTCACCGACACCGACGGCGGCAAGCTGACCGAGGACGAACTGGTCGCCACCGCCGTGCTGCTGCTCATGGCGGGCCACGAGGCCACCGTGAACGTCATCGGCAACGGCACCCTGGCCCTCATGCGCCACCCCGACCAGTGGCAGCGCCTGCTCGACGACCCCGGCCTGATGCCCACGGCTGCCGAGGAACTGATCCGCTACGACTCGCCGTTGCAGCTGTTCGAACGCACCGCGACCGCCGACGTCGAAATCGCCGGCTACGCGCTGAAGGAGGGCGACAAGATCGCCGCCCTGCTCGGCGCGGCCGCCCACGACCCGCTGGTCTTCACCGCCCCGGAACGCCTCGACATCGGCCGCTTCCCCAACCAGCACCTGGGTTTCGGGGCCGGCATCCACTACTGCCTGGGCGCGCCGCTGGCCCGGATCGAGGTCGAGGCCGCGTTGTCGGCGCTGGCCCGGAAGTTGCCCGGCGCGCAATTGGCGGCGGAGCCGAGGCGACGGGACGAGTTCGTCATCCGCGGGCTGCACGAACTGCCGTTGACGACCGCCTGATTTCCCCTTGTTGCGCGCTTTGCCGGATTGTCGATCGCGGCGAACGGCGGCAGGGGGCGTTCGCGCCCTGAACTGTCCTTTCATTGACCAGGAAAGGCAAGTCCCCACCCCGTCGAGCGCCAGTACCGTGATGTGCGGACGCGCCACCGGGGGTGGAGGACGACGTGGAACTTCTCAACAGCTTCTACCAGATCGGAATACCGACGATCGCGGGAGTGGCCGTCTTCCTGGCCTACATCCGGCCCGCGATCCGGCTGCTCAACCGCACGGTGTACAGCTGGCGCAAGTTCACCAGGCTGTTCCGCGCGACCGCGACCGTGCTGCGGTTCTTCAGCTACGGCTTCTCGCGCAAGGACCTGTACCGGGCGGCGTGCATGAGGGTGGAGGCCGAACTCCTCAACCCCCGCCCGGAAGAACCGGACCGGTGGGAGCACCCGAACCGCCCCGCCTACCGGAAGGTGGTGAGCGCGCACCGCGTCGCGGTGCGCGCATGGCAACGGGAGATCGACTCGCAGCTCGAGAGCTTGATGAAGGGCGGCGGCGAGATCGTCCTGCTCACGTGCTTCGCGATCTCCGAGGTCGAGGACGAGATCCTTCGCTACTTCCGGGTCCGGGTCGCGGAGAACGCCAAGGTGGACGCGAACCCACGGGTTTTCGTGTCCAGGGTGCAGGTGAAGGACGGCTACATCGCTCCACTGCAACTGCTGTCCGGGTTGCTCGGGCACTCCGGTTCGGACTGGCCCGCTCTCATCGGCGGGCACGACACCGCGACGAGGCAGCTCGACAAACGGCTGGGGGACTTCCGCCAGTTCCAGGCCTTCCTGTTCACCTGCTGGCTGACCTGGGGGCCGAGCGCCCCGTTCGGCACCTGCGAGAGGTGGGGGACGGCGGCAGGCTGATGCAGTACGGCTTCGGGGACGAGAGCAACTCCATCGCGCTGGTGATCCGCACCTCCGACCGCTTCCGCCTGCCGACGTCGCGCGGCGGTCACCCGGTCCTCGCGAAGCGCAGCTGGGTGACCGGTGTGATCAAGGACGTCGAGGCGATCGACACGTACACCCTGTCCGAGGTGCAGACCAAGGCCCTGGAGGACGGGCAGAACCGCCTGGTGCTGGAGACCGCCGACCCGATCAACCCGGTGCAGGGGAGGAACAAGTACTACTCGGCGTACATCTGGGTGATCATCACCGTGTGCGCCCCCGACGGGCGACCTCGGTTCGAGCAACCGTGGCGCAACATGCTGACCTTCTTCGAGCACGGCAACATCGCGGACGAGACCACCTACCTGCTCCTCAAGCAGCAGTTGGCCGTCAAGGTCCGCTCCTCGATGGAAGCGATCCTCCGAGAGCGGCCCGAGGTCGTGTTGACCTACGCGTGCGCCATCGACGACTGCGGCTGCGGTCAGCCCGTCGAGTACCCGCCCCCTTCGGGTGAGTCGGTGCGCGAACTGCTGTTCGTCGAACCGTGGTGGGCGCGGCTGCGCGCCGAGGGTTGGGACGGCCGGGTGCGCACCGAGCTGTCCGGCGACGCGCGCGTCGAGCACGCGGCCTGCAACTTGCCGTTCGTCGTGGAGGAGTACCAGAACCGCGCCCAGGTCCCCGAGTCGAAGCCTTCGACCTCACGTCTGCCGCACGAGGTCGCGCGGTGATCCTCTTCCACGACCTCACACCCGCCGACGCCCCGGCGCTGGCCGACTTCTACGACACCCACTACGTCCGCGAGTTCCCCGATCCCGACGAGCGGGAATCGCTGGCCACCATGATCGACTACCTGCGGCTCAAGGAAAAAGGCTGGTACGGCAGGAACAACTACCACATCATCCTCGCCACGACGGACGGCACGACGATCGGTTTGTCGGTGGTGGACTACTTCGCCGAACCCAACGCGGGCGTGATCGAGTTCCTGATGGTCGTCCCCGACGCCCGCGGTTCGGGCGCGGGACGGGCGCTCCTCGCCGAGACGGAGCGGGTGCTCGACCAGGACGCCGCGGCCGCTTCCGGAAAGCGGCTCGACCACCTGTTCGCGGAGATCAACGACCCGTTCATCCCGACCGAGGTCCCGGACACCCTGGACCCTGCGGTCCGGGCTGTCATCTGGGACCGGTGGGGCTTCCGCGGCCTCGACCTGCCGTACTTGCAGCCCGCGCTGTCCGAAACCCAGGACGGCGTGACGAACCTGCTGCTCATCGGCAAGTCCTCCGGTGCGCCGCCCTGCCCTTCCACCGTCCGCCAAGCCGTTCACGACTACCTCCGCTGGGCCATGCGGATCGAGGACCCGAGCCGCTGCCCCGAGTACCGGACGATGGCGGAGCACCTCTCCGGGCAGGACGCGGTGAGGACCTTCTCGCTGTCCCGTTACGTCGGGTCGGGTTCCCCGCACGTGACCCCGTTGACCGGCCAGGACGACCCCGACTGGGATTCCGCCCTCGCCCTGTACCGACAGGTCTTCGGGTCCACGGCGTACTCGGTCCCGGAGTCCGAGTTCACGCGCGCCCACCCGGTTCCCTTCCACTTCTGGTCGCTGCGCCGCACACCATCGGACCCGGTCGCGGGCATGGCCAGCTTCTTCACCCTGAAGACCGCGGGTTTCGGCGGCTACGTCGTCTTCGCCGAGGGCCTGCGCGGAATCGGGGCGCTGCGCCCGCTGGTGGCCCGGATCGAACTGCGGATGCTGGCCGATCGCCCCTCGGTGACCGGGTGGTACGTCGAGGTGGCCGACATGACCGATCCGGCCCCGTTCCACGCCATCGGCTTCACCGAGCTGCCCGTCCGCTACACCACGCCTGATCCCGAGGGCGTCGAGGTGGCGATCAGGCTGCTGTACAAGCCGATCGGCAGGCACTACCGCCCGGCGCTGCCGACACCGGCCGAGACGGACGAGGCGATTCGCGAGATCAGGGCCGTCGTCTACGACCGGTAGGACCCCGCGTCAGTACCGGCGCGGGAGCCGGAAGCCTCGGTCGGCCAGCACGGTTCGGGCGCGGTCGGGGTAGTCGGTGATGAGGCCGTCCACGCCGTCGTCGATCAGCTTGTTCATGGTGGCCGGGTCGTCGATGGTCCACGGGATGACCTTGAGGTGGGCCCTGTGGGCTTCGTCGACGAGGGCTTTTGTCGTGAACGGGACGTAGTTCGGGTCGCCCACCTTGCCGTTCTGCGGGTTGCCGTGGACCGGGGAGAGGGCGGAAGCGCCGAAGCTCTTGACGGCCTTGACGGGGCTGCCGCCGAAGTCGTCGAGGTTCAGGCCGCCCAGCCACGGGGAGCCGGGGCGGAGGAATTCGGGTTGGGTCAGGGCGACGAGGGCGATGCGGGGTTCCACCTCGCGCATGCGCATGAGGGAGCCCCAGTCGAAGCTCTGCACGGTGACGTTGCGGAGGTAGCCGGAGCGGCGGATCTCGCGGGCCGCGATCTGGACGAACTGTTCGCGTGGCGCGGTTTCCTCGGGGGCGGCGGCCTCGACCTTGGTCTCGATGTTGAAGCGGATGTCGCGGGCGTGGTGCTTGCGGGCGAGGTCGAAGACCTCGCGCAGGGTCGGCATCTTCGCGCCGGGCGAGAGTTCCTGGTCCGGGTACTGGTCCCAGCGGCGGGAACCGCAGTCGAGGGTGCGGACCTGCGCGAACGTCAGGTCCTTCACGTACTTGCCCGCGTACGGGAACGCCGGGTCGCCAGGGGTGGCGGGCGCGGTGTCAATGCACTTGGCCGGGTTCGTCTTCCGGTCGTGCGTCACGACCTCGCGGCCGTCGGAGGTGATCTGGAGATCCATCTCCAACGTGGTCACGCCGACTTCAAGCGCCTTGTCGAACGCCGCGAGGGTGCTCTCGACCGTCAGGCCGATCCCACCCCGATGCGCCTGGAGGTCGAACTCCCGCCCGTGGGCGTCCGCGACGCCGGGGGCCAGCAAACCGATCGCTACCGCTACCGCGAGTGCCCGCATGACTCCACCGTGGCAGAGCCAGGTGAACACGCGGTAGCGCCGAGGAAGGCAACCCAGGAGGACTCGGGGAAGGCGAGAATGCCGGCGGCGGTGTTCTTGGAGTCCCGGACACCGACCAGCGGACCGGAGAAAGCGACCTCGACGCAGTTGCCGTTGTTGCCGTTGCCACTGCGGCTGCTCTTGCGCCACACCGCGCCGGTGAAGTCCACAGTGGACACCGCGATCGCCTCTTTCACTCGGGGCCGTACTGCTCGGCAAGCACCCGTTCGATCAGCGCGATCGACTCTTCGGGATCCAGCGCCCTGGAAGCCAGGTGCTCGAACACGAGTTTAGCCTCCCTGACCTCGTTCTCAGCCTCGATGTGGAGCGACCCGGTGGGGTACTCGACGTAGAGCACCTCAGGGTCGTGGGGCTCCGGAAAACTCAGCATGGTGAAAGCGCCGTTCATGCCGTCATGGGCTCCGGCACGGTCGGGGAGGACTTGGATGGTCACCGTAGACAACCGGCTCGCCAAGATCAGGTGGCGCAACTGCTTGCGCATGACCTCCGGACCACCGACGTGCTTGCGGAGCACCGCTTCGTCGATCAGCGCCACCAACCGGAGTGAGTCGTCGGAGTCGGTGAGCCGCAATTGCCGGATGAGCCGCACCTTGACCTGGTTCTCGATGTTCGCGGTCGATCCCCGGACTCGGCGAGCCGCGAAGAACGCCCGCATGTAGGACTCGGTCTGCAAGAGTCCGGGAATGAACAGCAAGGACAGTTCTCGCACCACCGACGCCTCGGTTTCCACATCGATGTAGCCCAGGTCTTGCAATCCGTAGGTGACCCACCAGCCCGGTTTCCCGGCGCGGCGGGTCTGTTCGAGCAGGTCTGGCTCGTACTGGTCGTAGAGGTCCATCATCGAGCGGATCAGGTGGATGTCGACCCGTGTTTCGCCCTGTTCGATGCGGTGCATGGTGCTGCGGGCCTTGTCCAGGGCTTCCGCGGCGTCGTCGAGGGTCATCTTCGCCCTGAGCCGCATGGCCTGGAGCCGGGCTCCCAGTCGGCGGCGGCGAAACGGCGGTCGGGTGGGCATCCGCCGATTATGACTACGGAAAATCCGGAAGCGGGATTTCCACATCGACTCACCGGATCGTGTGGTCGTCCCGTGTGGACACTCGTTTCATGGAGGCAACCCTGTTCGCACTGGTGACCGACGAGGCCGAGCTGTTCGCGTTCGGCATGGAGAT
The DNA here is from genome assembly GCF_042738955.1 of Umezawaea sp. NPDC059074. Classification (NCBI taxonomy): domain Bacteria; kingdom Bacillati; phylum Actinomycetota; class Actinomycetes; order Pseudonocardiales; family Pseudonocardiaceae; genus Umezawaea; species Umezawaea sp. NPDC059074. The sequence continues at coordinate 53,585 of NZ_JBHYHC010000007.1, read as the reverse complement.
CACCAACGGCGATCACACCGAAGCCGTCGTGTACCGGCGGGATCCGGACACGCGCAAAACGATGTTCGGCGTGCACGACTCGGCCGAGCGGGCCAAGCGGCACTACTCGCGGATGGTCCCCGTGGACATCCTGTGGGCTCCCGACGACTGGGAGAACGAGACCGTGTAGCCAGGTAGCCAGGACCAGCGGTAGCCAGGACTAGCGCGCGGAACCGGCGTAGCGCTGGGCCCGCAGCGGCGGGGCGGGCGCGTCCTTCACGCCGACCACGCGCATGAACCGGACGGCGGACGGGTCGACCGGCAGCAGCAGCGTGGTGACGCGGCGGACCAGCAGCACCGTCGTCACGGCCACGGAGGCGGTGAGGAGGTCCGCGACCGCGTGCAGCAGCACGCCGTCGGCGAGCGCCTGCACGCTGGAGCGGAACGACCAGGCCAGCGTGAACGTGACGAACAGGGCGTTGGCGACCCACAGCGCCCACCAGACCCGGACGAGCCGGGACGGGTTCGGGCGCTGGTCGACGGGTTCGCGGAGGGCGGCGTGCTCCAGTTCCGCGGCGGTCGAACCGGGGACGACCAGGTTCATGCCGGGCACGACCAAGCCCACGACGACCTGGAGGTCCGAGCGGGACGGGGCGTAGCCTGCGGCGTCGGCCGCCGCGTCGCGGGCGCGGCGCAGCCACAGCAGCGTCAGCACGATCGCCAGCGCCGACGACACCCACGTGACGATCGACGACGAGACGACCAGCGCGTCCGACACGCTGACGGTCGTCGGCGACAGCGCGCCGAACCGGCTGAGCGCGAGGAGCACGTACCGCCAGATCTCGCTGCCCGCGGCCCACACGGCCATCAGGGCGGCGAGGCCCAGCGCGTTCGACGCCGCCCTCGCCTGGCTGCGGACCTGGTCGACCGAGACCGGGGCCGAGGCGTCGCCCATGACCGACGTCGGCCAGCGCCACGCCAGCAGCGGGAAACCCCACCGCGGCGGCACCGGGTACGACGGCGGACCTTGGTAGCGCGGGAGGAACCGCGGCTGCCGACGCTGGTAGGCACCGGGCGGCGGGGTCGCCACCCAGTCCACGCGCAACGGCTGCAACGGCTGCACGGTCAGATGACCTCGGGGTCCGCGCCGCCGACGCCGCCCACGAGCGGGCGGCCCTGCGCGGCCCAGAGCTGCATGCCGCCGTCGACGTTCACCGCGTCCCAGCCGTTCTGGTTCAGGTACTGGGTCACGCGCGCCGACCGGCCGCCCATCCGGCAGACCACGTAGAACTCGCTGTCGGCGGGCAGCTCCTCGAGCCTGGACGCCAACTCGCTCATCGGGATGTGCAGGGCGTCGGGCGCGTGCCCGGCCGCCCACTCGTCGGCTTCGCGCACGTCGAGCAGCACCTTGCCCTCGGGCAGGTCGACGGGCACCTCGGACACTTCGACGGTAGGCACGGTCACGTCGTAGATGGTGCCACGTGACCCGGTCGGGCGCGTGTGAGGAACGCCGTCACCGGGCCCGCGCGACGAGTTCGCCGATCGCCTTGAGCTGCTCGGTGCTCAACGGCGGCGTGGCGCGGCCATGTGCGCGGTGGTCGACGAGCGTGCCGTTCGGGTTCGTCCGGAAGTCGGGGGTGCCGTGGTCGCGCTGCACGACCTCGATCAGCACCCCGTCGGGTCGGTAGATCCGCAGCGCTTGCGACAACGACTGGAACGGCTCCCCCGGCGTGACCGAGTAGTGCTGGACCACGGTCCCGTCGTCCAGCACCAGGCGGTTCGGCGGTGCGCAGTTGCCGTAGAAGAACCCGTCGCGGTCGGCCGCCATCAGCGGTTCACCGCCGAACGCCCACTGGTTGATCGCCACGCTCCCGGTGCCCGCGGCGTCGCTCACGTCGATCCACCGCGCGTAGCGCGGCCCGTCCCCCGACCGGAACGGCGGCAGTTCGGCGGTCTGCTGCTCACCCGCGACCGCGGGCCGGGCGACCGCGTCGACCGCGGCGCCGAACGCCTCCGCCACGGCGGGCGCCACCGGGACGTTCCCGACCTCGGCGCCCACACCGATCCCCGACGAGGCGCACAGCGGGATCGAGGAGATCGACCGTCCATCCGGCGGCGTCCCGGTGACGTCCGGGTGCTGCACGGGCAGGTCGACCGCGGGCCACGGGGTCGTGGTCGCCACGACCGGACCGCCGTCGGCAGGTGGCAACGACGTCGGCGCGCTCCGCAGCGTCAACGCGGTGAACCCCGCGCCGACGATCACGGCGACCACTCCCGCCGCCGCTCCGGCGCGCAGCGCGAACACCCGTCGCCTGCCGCGGCGCAGCACGTCGTGCAGCCCGGTCGTGGCCGGGGGAACCGCCAGGTCGGCCATCGCCCGCAACTCCTGTTCGAGGTCCGACATCAGGCACGCTCCGAGGTGTCGACGGGGAGGTAGGCGGCGCGGAGCGCTTCCAGGCCGCGGGCGGTCTGGCTCTTGACGGTCCCGGACGAGCAGCCCAGCGCCTCGGCGGCCTGGTCGACCGAGAGGTCGTGCACGAACCGCAGCACCAGCGCCGCCCGCTGCCGGGGCGGCACGACCTGCAACGCGCGCAGGAGGCCGTGCCGCTCCGGGGTGATCGGGTCGTGCGACGCGACGTCCGGCGGCTCGGCCACCGACCGTTCCCTCCCCCGCACCCGGCGGCGGGCGTCGAGGAACAGCCTGGTCATGACCGTGCGGAGGTAGGCGTCCGCGCTGTCCCGGCGGATCCGCGGCCACTTCGCGTAGACCTTGACGAACGCCTCCTGCGCGATCTCCTCCGCCTCCGACCAGTTGCCGCACAGGGCGAAGGCCGAACGACGAGCCTGGTCGAACCGGCTCGTGAAGAACTGGGAGAACTCGTCGTCGCGTCGCACGGCTCACCTACGCACTTGTGGTGGCGGCGGTTGCACGGCTTTGAGATTTCTTGAAGGTGCGCCCGACATCCTGGTCCAGGGGGTACGAGGGGGAGGAGTCCGGCGTCGGGAGGGGTGGCGGGCCCCCCGCTCCCCCGCTTGCCGATCACCCCCCCACCCCGCCCCGGGCCGGGGGGCCACCCGCGACTGGCTACCGCGCGACTAGTGCGAGGTCGCCTTTTCGGCGCCGACACCGGTGAGGGCGCGCACCTCCATCTCGGCGTACTTGGCCGGGTCCTTCTCCTTGGAGAGAACGGTGCCGAGGTAACCGAGCAGGAACGACAGCGGAATCGACACGATGCCGGGGTTCGACAACGGGAAGACGTCGAAGTCCGCCGTCGGGAACATCGACGTCGCCTTCCCCGACACCGCGGGCGAGAGGACGATCAGCAGGATCGTGACCGCCAGACCGCCGTAGATGCTCCACAGCGCGCCCGCCGTGTTGAAGCGCTTCCAGAACAGGGAGTACAGGATGGTCGGCAGGTTCGCGGACGCGGCGACCGCGAACGCGAGGGCCACCAGGAACGCGATGTTCTGGCCGTTGGCCGCGATGCCGCCGCCGATGGCCACGACGCCGATGACGACCGCCGTGATGCGGGCGACCCTCACCTCCGCGTCCTTGTCCTCCATCTTCCCCTTCTTGAGGATGTTCGCGTAGATGTCGTGCGCGAACGACGCCGACGCGGTGATCGTCAACCCGGCCACGACCGCGAGGATCGTGGCGAACGCGACCGCGGCGATCAGCCCCAGCAGGATCGGGCCGCCGAGCGCCTCGGCCAGCAGCGGGGCCGCCGAGTTCGCCTTGCCGGGAGCCGCGTTGATCTTGTCCGGGCCGACCAGCGCACCGGCGCCGTAGCCGAGGACCAGCGTGAACAGGTAGAAGATGCCGATCAGCCAGATCGCCCACACCACGGAACGACGGGCTTCCTTCGCGGTCGGGACCGTGTAGAAGCGCATCAGGATGTGCGGCAGACCGGCGGTGCCGAGCACCAGCGCGAGGCCCAGCGAGAGGAAGTCGAGCTTCGACGTGCCGGTCGCGCCGTACTGGAGGCCGGGGCCGAGGATCTTCTCGCCCGCCTTCGGGGCGTTGTCCACGGCCGCGCCGAGCAGCGCGGACAGGTTGAAGCCGTACTTGCCGAGCACCCAGAGGGTCATCACGCCCGCGCCGATGATCAGCAGCACGGCCTTGATGATCTGCACCCAGGTCGTGCCCTTCATGCCGCCGATCAGCACGTACGCGATCATCAGCGCGCCGACGACCGCGATGACCAGCGCCTGGCCGCCCTTGCCGGTGATGCCGAGCAGCAGCGCCACGAGACCGCCCGCGCCCGCCATCTGCGCCAGCAGGTAGAAGAACGACACGGCCATCGTCGACGTCGCCGCCGCGGCGCGCACCGGGCGCTGGCGCATGCGGAACGCCAGCACGTCGCCCATCGTGTACTTGCCGGTGTTGCGGAGCAGCTCCGCGACCAGCAGCAACGCCACGAGCCACGCGACCAGGAAGCCGATGGAGTAGAGGAAGCCGTCGTAGCCGTTGACCGCGATGGCGCCCGCGATGCCGAGGAACGACGCCGCCGACAGGTAGTCGCCCGCGATGGCGATGCCGTTCTGCGGCCCGGTGAACGCGCGACCCGCGGCGAGGTAGTCCGCCGCCGTCTTCTGGTTGCGGCTGGCCCGGATGACGACCACCAGGGTGATCGCGACGAACACGGCGAAGATGCTGATGTTCAGCACCGCGTTGCTGTTCACGCCTGGCCCCCTTCGAGTTCGTGGCGGAGCTTCTCGGCCAGCGGGTCGAGCTTCTTGTTGGCGTGGCTGACGTACAGCGTCGTGATGGCGAACGTCGACACGAACTGGAGGAGACCGAAGATCAGCCCGACGTTGATGTTCCCGACGACCTTGGTCGCCATGAAGCCGTGGGCGTAGTCCGCCAGCAGCACGTAGGCCAGGTACCAGACCAGGAACAGCCCCGCCATCGGGAAGACGAACCTGCGCAGCCTGCGACGCAGTTCGACGAAATCAGGGCTGGCCTGAACATCGGCCCAGTTGTGTTCGTCAATGGGATTCGACCCTGCCGGGGGGTGCTCAGTCGTGCTCACAGTCCCCTCCTCGCGTCCGTGTCGTAGGTGTCAGCACCGTGACGGGCACGTAATGCCTTCCTGAGTGCTTCAGGTACGCGGTGCACCGTAGAGACGTGCGCATACTCACAGTAAGACCCCGTTGGGTGCATTGCGCTCAACAGTCGAGTGATGCGATGAGCGGTACAGATGCCGAGACGAACTGCCCTTGAGCGGACAAACCACACCGTTAACCGGATCGATGCACAAGCCTTAACCCATTCGAGACCTTCGTGACACTCCGCTGTCAGGAACGGGAACCGCGGTGCTTCACGTCCAGCCGGGCCTTTTCCTCCACGGAACCGAATCGGGCCACGTCCCGGTCCTGGATGAAACCGAGCGGGTCGGGGGCGTGCAGGCGCAGCAGGATCTGGTTCACGTCCTCCGGCTTCCGCCGCCGCGTGCCCTTGCTGACGACGATCATCGTGAGGAACGCGATCGGCACCGTGATCAACGCGGGCTGAGCCGCCACCGACGGAGCCCAGTGGCCGGTGTAGCTGCTGGCCACGGTCACGCCCTGGGCGATGATCACCAGCCCCCCGCCGACGACCAGCCCGCAGATCGCGCCGACCCACGTGAGCCCGCGCCACCAGATCCCCAGCACCAGCATCGGGCAGAACGTCGACGCGGCCAGCGCGAACGACATCGCCACCGTCAGCGACGCGTCACCGCGCGGCAGGATCAGCGCCAACCCGATCGCCACCGCGCCGGTCAGCACCGTCGCCCACCGGAAGTCCCGCACCTTGCCCGGCAGGATGTCCGTCGACACCACCCCGGCCACGCTCACGACCAGGCCCGACGACGTCGACAGGAACGCGGCGAACGCGCCCGCCGCCACCACCGCGCCGAGGATCTGGCCACCGAGGTTGGGCAGCACGGTGTTCGGCAGCATCAGCACCGCCGCGTCCGTCTTGCCCGTGACCAGCAGTTGCGGCAGGAACTGGCGGGAGATCACGCCCAGCACCGTCGGGAAGATGTAGAACAGGCCGAGCAGGTACAGCACGTGCAGCGCCGTCCGGCGGGCCGCCGTGCCGTCCGGGTTCGTGTAGAACCGCACCAGCACGTGCGGCAGGCCCATCGTGCCGAGGAACGTCGCGAAGATCAGCGAATACGTCTCGAACAGCCCCGAAAGCCCGTTCTGCTGGGGTTTCAGCCACGACTCGTTCGTCGTCGGCACGCCGTCCACGACGGGGACCGCGCTGCCCGCCCTGACGCTCAGCACGGTCTCCGCGCCGAGCGTGTACACGCCCCTGTTCCAGATCGCCGGACCGTCGATGGCCGTGCCGTCGACCACCCCGCGCACGTCGAGCGTGATCGGCTCGGACACCCGGATCCGCACGGGGTCGCCGGTGGTGAACGTGATGTCCTGGTGGAACCGCAGCAGGCCGTTGTCGTCGATCGCCTGCGCGCCGTTGCCCGGACCGCCGAGGAACACCACGAACAGGATGAACGTCGGCGCGGCGATCGCGAACAGCTTCCCCCAGTACTGGAACGCCTGCACGAGCGTGATCGCCCGCATCCCGCCGCCGAGCACGTTGACCACCACGATGATCGTGACGACCGCACCCCCGAGCCAGGCGGGGAGACCGGTGATCGTGTTCAGCGTCAGACCGGCGCTCTGCAACTGCGGCACCAGGTACAGCACGCCGATGCAGACCACGAAGAACGTGCACACGTGCCGCAGCCCCGCCGACCCCAACCGGGCCTCGGCGAAGTCCGGCAGCGTGTACGCGCCTGACCGGCGCAGCGGCGCGGCGACGAACAGCATCAGCGCCAGGTAGCCCGCCGTGAAGCCGATCGGGTACCAGAGGGCGTCGATGCCGTCCTTGAGCACCAGGCCCGCGACCCCGAGGAACGACGCGGCCGACAGGTACTCGCCGGAGATGGCGGCGGCGTTGCGGGTCGACGGCACCGACCGGCGGGCGACCAGGAAGTCAGGGGTGGAGTTGGCGCGGCGCGAGCCGACGTAGCCGAGCAGGAACGTCACCACCGCGACGACCACGACGCCGGAGAGGCTCCACAGGTCCTTGGTCATGTCAGCGGTCGACCATGTTCACGAAGTCCCGCTCGTGGCGCTCGGCGGCGCGGCGGAACCAGAAGCCGATGGCGTAGAACAGCGGGAACGGCAGCAGCGCCAGGACGATCCACGGCAACCGGATACCCACGAGCTGCACGTTCGACAACCCCGGAACCCACAGGAACAGGGCGGGCAGCGCGCACAGGAACAGCAGCGTGCCGCCACCGAGCAGGAACGCCGTCCGCAACTGCTGGTTGATCAGGTCGCGGACCAGCTTCTCCCCGACGCTGGTCTGCTCCTCCAGCTCGATGATCGTGCGCATCGCCCGACCACGGCCCTTGCTGTCGGCCAGCACGACCCGCCGCCGCCGCTGCTTGCGCCCGGAAACCTCCAACCAGGCGTCCCGCTCACCCGGCTGCGGCTGGTCCGGCTGTCCGGGCGGACCGGACCCCATGTCGTTCCTGGTCATCCCCAACTGCTCTTGGGCGGGCGCACGATGCGCTCCTTCAACTCTCGGGTGTGCCGTCGGCTGACCGGCAGCTCCTTGGCGTCGGCTCCGCTGCCGATCACGACGGCGTAGCCGTTCGACGTCATCCGCAGTTCGCTGACCAGCGGCAACGCCACCAGGTACGAGCGGTGGATGCGGACGAAGCCCGCGTTGGCCCAGCGTTCCTCGAGCTGCGCCAACGGGATGCGGACGAGGTGGCTGCCCTCGGCCGTGTGCAGGCGGGCGTAGTCGCCCTGCGCCTCGACGAAGCGGACGGTCGCCCGCGGGACGAGCTTGATCGTCCCGCCGAGCTCGACCGGGATGACCTCCTCGTCCGTCGGCTCGACGTACGCGGGCTGGTTCTCCGGCGCGACGACGGGCGTCTGGTTGACCCGGTCGACGACGCGCGAGATGGCCTTGTTCACCCGGTCGTCGTTGATGGGCTTCGTGACGAAGTCCAGCGCGCCGACCTCGAACGCGACGACGGCCTCCGAGTGCTCGACGCCCGTCACGAACACCAGCGCGGGGGGAGCGCGGAACGCGTTGAGCACGCGCGCCAGGTCGGTGCCGCTCAACCCCGGCATGTTGATGTCCGCGAAGACCGCGTCCACCGGTGGCCGCCCCTCCTTCGAGCGCTGCATGACCTCGTCGTCGTAGTCGCCGCGCAGTATGCGCAACGCCTCCGCCGCGTCGAAGGCGGTCAGCACGCGGCGGATGTGCGGGCTGCTCTCCAGCAGGAACTTGATCTCGCTCAGACCGGGCGCCTCGTCGTCCACCGCCAGGACGAGGAGGCCGGTGTTGTCTTGGATGCTCACTGTGTGCGCATCTTGCCCATCCGCGAGGGGTCGTGTCTACGCCACCGACCGTCCGTTGGGGAACCTTGATCTCACAATCCGAATCGGGACCAGCGAGCACGTTCTTCCAGCGCCGCCAAACCGTCGAGCACAAAGTCCCCCGATCGGGTGGTCGCGCCGGCCAGTCCGAGCTTCGCGAACAGGTTCTTCTTCGGCTCCGCGATGGCGATCTCGGCGTCCGGGAAGCGCTTCGACACGACCCCGCGCAGCGTCCCGACACCGTCCACGAGCCCCAGCTCGGCGGCCCGGACGCCCGTCCACACCTCGCCGGTGAACAGCTCGTCGTCGGTCGCCGTGAGCTTCGCGCCGCGCCGTTCGCGCACCCAGTCGATGAACTGGCCGTGCAACTGGCTGTGCAGCGACTTCAACCACTCCACGTCCTCGGGCTTCTCGGCCTGGAACGGGTCGAGCCGCACCTTGTTCACGCCCGCCGTGTACACCCGCCGGTCCACGCCGTACTTCTCCAGCAGCCCGTTCAGGCCGAACCCGGCGCTGACCACGCCGATCGACCCGACCATCGACGTGCCGTGCGCGTAGATCTCGTCACCGGCGCAGGCCAGCCAATAGCCGCCGGACGCCGCCAAGTCCTCGCAGAACGCCAGCACCGGCACCTTCTTCTTGTCCGCCAGCTCGCGGATCCGCTCGGCCACCAGCGCGGACTGCGTCGGCGCGCCACCCGGCGAGTTGATCAGCAGCGCGACCGCCACCAGCCGCTCGTGGTCGAACGCGCGCGTCAACGCCGACTCGAGGTTCTGCAGGCTGATCGAGTTGCGCGCCATCGGCGTGGGCGTCGGCGTGATCACGCCGTGCAGCCGCACCGCGGCCACGACCGGCGGCCGCTCCCCCCGATCGCCCACGATCTTCGGAAGACGCGCCGCAATCTTGTCCGTCACGCTGCTCATGGCACGACCCTACGTGCGGCGGGGTGAGGTCCGCGCGGGTTAGCATCAGGGCCCAGAGCAACCCCGGCGAGGCCGCCCATGACGTTCAACCCGCTCCGATGGTTGGAACGCTACGTCGAGTGGTGGGATGAGAAGGGCCGCCGGAACCCCGACGGGCCGTCGCCCATGGGCGTGTACTGGATGTGGATCCTCTGGTGCGTGTGCGCGGTGATGCTGGTGACGACGCTGGCCGTGGCGGCTAGGTAGCAGCGAGCTTCCCAAGCTTTCGCAGGTCGTTCACGAAGAAGTAGTGAAGGCGACTTCGCAGTTCGCTCTCCGCCGCGACGGAGAACAGCAAACCGCGCTTCTCGAAATCAAGTCGCCACTCGTCGAGTTTCCGCTGTTGATCCGCGTCCGCCGTTGACGGTCGTCCGTATTCGAGGAAGATCACGTGGACCTCCGCACCCCGCTCGATCGCACGTTCGACCTCTTCGACGGTTCCCGAGGCATAGCTCTCCGTGGGCGTTCCAAGACGAGATCGGAACAACGCGACCACGATGTCGGCTTGGTCCCCGACCTCGTTGATGATCGCCTGGGGTCCATCGCCGAATCCCGACACGCTGTCCCGCTCCCAGCGGAGCGGAAGCAACGCCAGGCCGTCATGGCGGCAATGGGCGGCGTTGACCTCCGCCACCACCTGCTCGACGATGCCGCGCTCGATCTTGAGATCCCCAGGAGAGGCGATGAGCAGGGAGAACATGCGCACGTCGAACCCAGGCCGCCGCTCAGGCTCAGCTGTACTGGAAGCCAGGTCCGGGTTCCGCTTGCGGTTGTCGGCCTCCACGCGCTCCACGACCCGCTCGACGTAGTCGCGGACGGTGACAACTCCCTCGTAGTTCAGGAGTTCGCGGCCAAGAGTCATGGTCCACTCGGCGCCACCCGGAGCAATGCCGAACCCGCGACTCATGACGAAGGGTTCGCTCCGGATGAGTTCGGGCAGCAACCTCACGAAATCCTCGCTGAGCCTCGGCCTCCTTGCGGCCAGCTCGGCCGAGGTGATTACCGGGTGCTCCGCCTTCAGCGCCGAGTACTTGTGCCGCTGCACGCGTTCCACCAGAACCTGCAATGCCTGGATGAAGTTCTCGGCGATGGGGAAGTAGTCGGGAAGCAGTAGTCCCGCCGCGATCGTCAGCCGGATCTCATTGTCCGCTGACAGGTTTCGATGGTCGTACCAAGTAGGACCGTATTGCCATCCGCCGTCGAACGATCCGACCTTGGGCAGGGAGGTGAGCAGCTCCCTGACGTCGCGGACCGAGGGGTACATCATCGCTTCGACGTACTGCCAGTTCGGCCAGTGGCCAGATTCGAGCATGGGTCCGGCAATGACTCGCAGCAAGTTCTCCTGTTGCGGGGACACTTCCCCGAAAACATCCGGCACGTCGCTCCCGATGCCAAGCTGATCGTCGAGAACAGCCTATAGACCGTCAGGCCCGGATGACCGGCTGCTCGTTCGTCTCGTCGATCGGCGGCTGCACGAGCGTGAGGTTGGTGCGCACGCCGCGGCTGTACTTCGGGATCTTCAGGATGATCTTCATGCCCGCGTCCGGCGCGGTCTCGACGACCAGGGCGTACTCGTCGCCGAACACGGCCCTCATGCGGTCGTTGATGTTGCCCAGGCCCACGTGGGCGCCGGTCTGGTGGGCGTCCTTCAGGTCGTCGAACAGCCGGTCCGGGTCCATGCCGACGCCGTCGTCCTCGACGCTGATCAGCGCTTCCGCGCCGTTGTCCTCGGCGATGATCGTCAGCAGGCCGCCGCCGGGCTTCTTCGCGATGCCGTGCCGGACCGCGTTCTCCACCAACGGCTGGAGCACCAGGAACGGCAGGACCACCTGGAGCACCTCGGGGGCGATCCGCAGGCGGACGTTCAGCCTCGGGCCGTAGCGGGCCTGCTCGATGGTCAGGTAGCGGTGGATGTTCGTCAGCTCGTCGGCCAGCGTCGTGAAGAAGCCGTCCGTGCGGAACGAGTACCGGGTGAACTCGGCGAACTCCTGGAGCAGCTCGCGGGCGTGCGCCGGGTCGGTGCGGATCAGCGACGAGATGGTGTTCAGCGCGTTGTAGACGAAGTGCGGGGAGATCTGCGCGCGCAGCGCCTTCACCTCGGCCTGCGCCAACGCCTGCCGGGACTTCTGGAGCACCTCCAGCTCCAGCTGCGTCGACACGAACCGGGCCGTCTCCTCGGCCATCCGGATCTGCCGCTTGTTCGCCACGCCGCTGATCACGATCAACGTCCCCGCCACGTCGTTCTCCACGACCAGCGGCACGACCACGGCGCTGTGCAGCGAGCACGGGCCGGGCAGCTCGCAGCCGAGCTTGCGGTGCTCGACGTGCTCCTTCTGCCCCTGGTTGATCGCCCGCGCGATGTACTCCTGGAGGAACTCGTAGTGGTCGTTGGCGCCGCCGTCCCACGACAGGAGCGTGCCCTCGTTGTCCGTGATGCCGACGGCCACGCACCGGAGCATCTCCCGCAGGTGCGGGGTGGCCTTGTCCGCGGCCTCCTGCGTCAGCCCCTCGCGCAGGTCGGCGGACGCCTTCGACATGCGGTGCAGCATGTCCATGACGGCGTCTTCCACGGAGGTGCTCACGCGACGAGCACGGCACAGCATCACGAACAGGCCGAGGACGGCCAGCGTCGCGATGACGCCGAGCACGGTCCGCTCGGCCAACAGGTCACCCACGGAGACCATGCTCTGCTGTCGGGGAGGCCGTGGCAAGGGCCTCAGGTCCCCAACGCCCGTACGGTCCACCGGTTTGGGTAGACATCCGATGTCTTACCGGCAAGAGTGGCGTCGTGCAGAAGGTCGCCGAGAAGTCGCCCAGGGTCGCATTGTTCGCAACATGCCTGACCGACACGCTGTACCCGGCCACGCCGCGGGCCGTCGTGACGCTGCTGGAGCGGCTCGGGTGCTCGGTGGAATTCCCGCTCGAGCAGACCTGCTGCGGCCAGATGCACTTCAACACCGGGTACCCCGACCACGCACGTGGGCTCGCCGGTTCGTACGAACGGACGTTCGCGGACTACGACGCCGTCGTGATCCCGTCCGGGTCGTGCACCGGGATGGTCCGCGACATCCACCCGCAGCTCGGGTCGAAGCCCGCGAAGACCTACGAGCTGTCGGAGTTCCTGGTCGACGTGCTCGGCGTGACCGACGTCGGCGCGTACTTCCCGCACCGCGTCACCTACCACCCGACGTGCCACTCGCTGCGGATGCTCGGCGTCGGCGACAAGCCGTTGTCGCTGCTCAGAGCCGTGCGCGGGCTGGACCTCGTGGCGCTGCCCGACGCCGAGTCGTGCTGCGGGTTCGGCGGCACGTTCGCGCTGAAGAACTCCGACACGTCCACGGCGATGCTGTCGGACAAGATGAGGCACGTGCTGGACACCGGCTCCGAGGTGCTGACCGCGGGCGACAACTCGTGCCTCATGCACATCGGCGGCGGGCTGTCCCGGCTGCGCGCGGGCGTGCGGCCGGTCCACCTGGCCGAGATCCTGGCGAGCACCGAGGAGGAGCCGTGGGCACCCGAAACCCGGTGACGTGGCTGGGCAGTCCGAAGTTCCCGGACGCCGCCCGGACCGCGCTGGCGAACACCCAGCTCCGCAGCAACCTGCGCAAGGCCACGGGCACGATCCGCGGTCGGCGCGCGGCCGCCGTGGACGAGATGACCGACTGGGAGGACCTGCGCCTGGCCGGTGAGGCGTTGAAGGACGAGGTGCTGCTCAACCTCGACGTCTACCTGGAGCGGCTGGAGAAGTCCGTCACCGAGCGCGGCGGCGTCGTGCACTGGGCGCGGGACGCGGCCGAGGCGAACGAGATCGTGCTGCGGCTGGTCCGCGAGACCGGGGCCGACGAGGTCGTCAAGGTCAAGTCGATGGCCACCGCCGAGATCGGCCTCAACGAAGCCCTCGAAGCCGGTGGTGTGACGGCGATCGAGACCGACCTGGCCGAGCTGATCGTGCAGCTCGGGCACGACCGGCCGTCGCACATCCTCGTGCCCGCGATCCACCGCAACCGCTCGGAGATCCGCGACATCTTCCAGCGCGAGATGCCGGACGTGCCGGACGGCCTGACCGACGAACCCCGTGACCTGGCCGAAGCCGCACGCGCGCACCTGCGGCGCAAGTTCCTGTCGGCGCGCGTCGCCATCTCGGGCGCGAACTTCGCCGTCGCCGACACCGGGTCGATCGTGGTGCTGGAGTCCGAGGGCAACGGCCGCATGTGCCTCACGCTGCCGGAAACGCTGATCACCGTGATGGGCATCGAGAAGCTCGTGCCGACGTGGTCCGACCTCGAGGTGTTCCTGCAACTGCTGCCGCGCTCGTCGACGGCCGAGCGGATGAACCCGTACACGTCGGTGTGGACCGGCGTGACCCCCGGCGACGGGCCGCAGCAGTTCCACCTCGTGCTGCTGGACAACGGCCGCACGGACACCCTCGCCGACACCGTCGGCAGGCAGGCGCTCCGCTGCATCCGGTGCTCGGCCTGCCTCAACGTGTGCCCCGTCTACGAGCGCACCGGCGGCGAGTCCTACGGCTCGGTCTACCCAGGCCCGATCGGCGCGATCCTCACCCCGCAGCTGGTCAACGACCCGCACGACAAGCAGGCCGCGTCGCTGCCGTTCGCGTCCTCGCTGTGCGGCGCCTGCTACGAGGTCTGCCCGGTCCGGATCAACATCCCGGAGGTGCTGACCCACCTGCGGGCCAGGTCGGTCGACGCGCGCGGCCGAACCCCGGAGTCGATCGCGATGGCCGCCGCCGCGTGGGTGTTCGCCTCCCCCAGCAGGTACGAACGCGCCCAGAAGTTGGCCACGTTCGCCAAGCTGATCAGCCGCAACGGCCGCATCACCCGCCTACCGGGTCCCGGCGCGGCGTGGACATCGTCCCGCGACGTGCCCGTGCCCCCGAAGCAGTCGTTCCGCGCCTGGTGGAAGGAGAACCGTGCCTGACGCCCGCACCGAAGTCCTGGCCAGGATCCGAGCGGCACTGGGCGACCGCCCCACCCCCGCGGCCGTGCCCCGCGCCTACCACCGCACCGGACCGGGCTCACTGGACCTGTTCGCCGAACGCGTCGCCGACTACCGCGCCGTGGTGCACCAGGTGGCTTCGCCCGACATGGTGCCCCTGCTGGCTTCACTGCTCGGCACCCGCCGCATCGTCGCCCCGGCCGACCTGCCCGCCGAGTGGCTCGTGCCATCGGTGACGTGGCTGCCGGACTCGCCACCGTTGAGCATCGAGGACCTGGACGGGGCGGACGGGGTGCTGACGGCGTGCGCGGTGGGCATCGCCGACACCGGCACGATCGTCCTCGACGCGGGCGTGGCCCAAGGCCGCCGCGTACTGACGCTGCTACCGGACTACCACCTGTGCGTGGTCCGCGAGTCCCAGGTGGCGGCCACCGTCCCGGAAGCGTTGGCCAGGCTGGATTCCGTACGCCCGCTGACGTTCATCAGCGGCCCATCGGCGACCAGCGACATCGAACTGAACCGCGTGGAAGGCGTCCACGGGCCCCGGACACTGGAAGTGGTCATCGTGCGGGACTGAGACGTCCGGCCGACACTCGGAAGATGGAAAAAGGCGACAAGGTCTCCTGGTCCAGCCACGGTCACCGCGTGCAGGGCGAGGTGGTCGAGGAGATCACCACGGACGGCGAAGCCGCGGGCCGCACCGTGCGCGCGTCCGAGGACGACCCGCAATACCGGGTGCGCAGCGACAAGACCGGCAAGGACGCCGTGCACAAACCCGACGCACTGCGGAAGAAGCCCTGACCGACTTCTCCGAAGCGGTCACCGTGAGGCGGCGAACCCCACCACGCCTCCTACCAGCGCAAACCACTCACTTTCCTCGCCCCCAACAGACGGACAGCCCCCACCCACCTCCGGGGGACGGCCCCGAGGCCAGTCTACCGGGAGGGGGTGTCGACGAGGGCTTTGTCGATCTTGCCTGTGGACAACCAGAGGGCCTGTGGACAAGGCGCGGTGGACGTGCCGTCACTTCAGCAGCCTGGACATCCTCCGGTCCGCCAGGGGTTTGCCGCCGGTCTGGCAGGTGGGGCAGTACTGGAACGCCTTGTCGGCGAACGAGACCTCGCGGACGGTGTCGCCGCAGACCGGGCACGGGAGGCCTGTCCTGGCGTGGACGCGCAAGCCTGAGCGCTTCTCGCCCTTGAGGGTGGCGGCGGACTGGCCGACGGACCTCGCGACGGCGTCGGTGAGGACGGTCGTCATGGCCTCGTGGAGCTGGTCGAGCTTGTCGTCGGTGAGCTTGCCCGCCGTGGCGTACGGGGACAGCTTGGCGGTGTGCATGATCTCGTCGGAGTAGGCGTTGCCGATGCCCGCGAGCAGGGTCTGGTCGGTGAGGGCGGTCTTCAGGCGTTCGCCGTGGCCTTCGAGGAGCGTGGCCAGGTCGTCCCGGCTAAGGCTGAGGGCGTCCGGGCCGAGTCTGGCGATGCTCGGGACCTCGGACGGGTCGCGGACGATCCACGCGGCCAAGCCCTTCTTCGTGCCCGCCTCGGTCAGGTCGAAACCTGGGCCCTGACCGGGTGGGCCGAGGTGGACGCGCAGCGCCAGCGGGCCGCGACCCGGTTTCGGCGGGGGCGCGGAGAGGTTCTCCGACCAGCGCAGCCAGCCCGCGCGGGCCAGGTGCACGACCAGGTGAATCCCGTCGCAGTCCAGGTCCAGGTGCTTCCCGTGCCTGCCCGCGCCCGTGACCGCCCGTCCGACCAGCGCCGTCCACGGCGGGTCGAACGTCTTCAGCACCTGCATGGACGAGACGTCCACGCGGTGCACCGTCCGTCCGACGGCGTGTTCGCGCAGGTGGTGGGCCAGCGCCTCGACCTCTGGTAGTTCCGGCACCAGCCCAGTGTCACCCGCGAACGCCGATCAGTCGACCGGTTGCAGCGGACCCTCGACGTCCGGGAGCGAGTACATCTCGATGTTCCGCGACACCTTGGACGCCTCCTGGCGCACGGTGAGCATCCCGCGCACCTGGCCCATCCACAGCTCCGGCGGCTGCTCGTCCGCCGTCGCCTTCGACTCCGCGACCAGCGTCCACGGCCTGCGCAGGCTCCAGCGGACCGGGAAGAACAGGAACACGAAGATCAACGCCAGGATCAGCCACGAGGGGACGACGACCTGCGCCGGTGTCCACGAGACCAGCACGACGCCCATCACGATGACGATCAGCATCATCATCACGCCGGGGCCCTGGCCACCGCTCACGTCGTGCTCGAAGTCGCCGTCCGGGGACGGGTTGCGCCATTCGATCCGGCTGCGCACCGTCCACATCCGGCCGTCCGCACCGCGCACCAGCCGCGTCATCACCGTCTCCTAGGCCTCACGAGCGATCACTCAGCGTTGGTTAACGCTACCCGCAAAGCGCTGCACCCGGTGGGTGAACCGACGGGGCCCCGCCGTGGCGGGGAGTGATCGCGAATCATGCCAGTCACCTGGGTCGGTAGGCGCTCGCGTAGGTCGGGTAACCCGGCGGGACCGACGTCGGCCGGATGATCACCGTGGTCGGGGTCGGCGCGCCGCTGGACGACGACGTGGTGGACGAGCTGCCGAGTGACTTCGTCGGGTCCGCCGAGGTCGACGAGGAGGACAGCCGGACCTGCTCGGTCGACGAGCTGTCCGTCGCCGTGGTGTCCTCGACGACCGGGTCCTCGACCACGCCGGTCGGCGCGTCCGACTCGCCGGTCGCCTCGACGTTCGACGCCACGACCTGCGTCGGCCCGCCGTCCACGGGCTTCCCGCCCGGCTTCGGGGGCGGTGGGGGCGCGGCCACGTCGTGCCGCGGCGGCTGCTCGTCCTGGGTCGGCGGCAGCTCCACGACGACGCTGGGCGGCAGGCTGGACGTCGTGGTCGCGCTGGTGGTGATCACGAGCTGCTGGCCGTGCGGGGCGTCGTGGTCGGCGCGGATCTCCGCGGGACCCGGCGACCCGGTGAACAGGCCCGCGAGCAGGCTGAACAGGCCGACGGCCGCGGCCGACGCGACGCCCGCGAGGACGAACTTCACCCGCCCGCTCAACCACGCGGCCTTGCCCGCGACGGCGACGCCGCCGAGCTGCGCGCCCAGCAGCGCGGTCGCGGCCACGGGGACGCCGAGGTGCGCCGCGTGGGCCCGCAGCGTCGAGCAGACCTCGGTCAGCTCGACGTGCAGCGCGGTGCAGCGGGCGCACGTCCGGAGGTGCTTGCGGATGCGGCGCTGCTCGGCCCCCTGCACGCCACCGGCCGTGTACGAGCCGAGCTTGGCCAGCACGGACGAGCACGACGCCTCGCCGTGGTCCTCGGCCAGGTGGGCCTGGAGGTACGCGGCGCGCAGGCCCTCGCGGGCGCGGCGGGCCAGCGCGGACATGGCGTTGGCGCTCAAGCCGAACAGGGGCGCGACCGCGGACGGGCGCTCGCCCTCCACCTCGACCTGCCACAGGACGGTCCGCCAGCGCTCGGGGAGGCTGGTGAACGCGCGGCCGATCAGCGTGTACTCGGCGCGCTGGGCGGTGGCGTCGGCGAACGGCTCGACCCGCCTGCTCAGCTCCTCGTCGTCGACCGGCACGTCCCGGCGACGCCCGCTCCACTCCCACGCGACCCGGCGGGCCACGGTCAGCAGGTACGTCCGGACGTGGTCGGTGGGGCCGCTGCCGCGGCGGATCGCCTGGAGGACCCGGAAGAACGCCTCGGCGGTCAGGTCGTCGGCCTCGGCGGGCTCGCGGACGTGGCGCAGCGAGAACCGGCGCACGGCGTCCGCGTGCCGCGAGAACAGCTCGCCGTAGGCGGCGTCCTCCCCGGCGCGGACCCTGGCGAGCAGTTCCCGGTCGATCTCGGTGCCGTCGGTGCCATCGATGTGCTCGGCCATCCCGACCCGACACCTCCACCCGGCCACGTGCTCCCAGGTCAACATGCCACAAACCCGTCGCGCCGCCCGAGGATCGGCCCGACCCGGTACCGAAGACCACCCGGTCGGCGTGAGCCGTTCGGCCCAACCGAAAACCTCCGCCGCTGGTGACGACCTGGTCACGGGTCGGCGTCGGGTGGTCGCCGCGCCGTCGGTAGGGGGTCGGCGAACCGGTAATCTTCCGCCGTGTGGCCGACTGGCGTTCGAGAGCAGCAGCTCTGCTCCCCGAGCTGAACGATGTCGTCGAGCACGAGTCCTGGTCGTGCCACGTGTACTTCGGCGAACTGTGGCACCTCGCGCTGGAGGCGCACCGCGCCGCCGACGAGGAGACCCTCCGCCGGGTGTACGGCTTCGCGCACTGGTGCTTCGAGCAGCCGGAGCAGTTCCTCAGCAACGCGATCATGGTCAGCTTCTACGAGCACGTGTTCGACGACTGGGACCTCCGCGACGACGTGGCGCACCGGTTGCCGCCGGAGGTCGTGGCGAAGGTGCGCCCGCTGTGGGAGTGGCGCATGACGACGGACCGGTTGGCCGAGGTAGATCGCCTTTTCGACGAAACGGGACCCCCCGGTCGAAATGCTGTTTGAGACTGGGTTATAGTTACCTCGCACCAAAGAACACCGGTGCGGACGTGGCGCAGCTGGTAGCGCATCACCTTGCCAAGGTGAGGGTCGCGAGTTCGAATCTCGTCGTCCGCTCTTCGCAAATCGAGGGCGAGTGCTCGCATAGAGCGCTCGCCCTCTTTGCTTTCGAATCACACCGGGGGTCCAACCCCCGGACCCCGGCCAGGGGGCAAGCCCCCTGGACCCCCGCGTGGTCGCCGGCGCGATTAGGTTTGAGCCCGTTAGGAAGACACCTCTTCGAGACGGAGCTTTCAGATGGCCACCACGCGCACGGCGACCACGAACTGGGAAGGCAACCTGCTGGAGGGCAAGGGCGCTGTCTCGCTGGACTCGTCCGGCGTCGGCACCTTCGACGTCAGCTGGCCCTCCCGCGCCGAGGCCGCCAACGGCAAGACCAGCCCGGAAGAGCTGATCGCGGCGGCGCACTCGTCCTGCTTCTCGATGGCGCTGTCCCACGGTCTCGCGGGCGCGGGCACCCCGCCCACCTCGGTCCAGACGAAGGCCGACGTGACCTTCCAGCCCGGCACCGGCATCACCGGCATCCACCTGACCGTCAACGCGGTCGTGCCCGGCCTGGACGCCGACGGGTTCGCCGCCGCCGCGGAGAACGCCAAGGCGAACTGCCCGGTCAGCCAGGCGCTCGCGGGCACCACGATCACGCTCACCGCCGAGCTGATCGGCTGATTCGCCGACGGGGGTTCGGCTCGGCCGCGATCCGGTCGAGCCGCACCTATTGGAACGCCCGATTTGACCCGATCGGGTGATCCACATTAGTCAGGCCGGATGCGGCTGGGGGGTCAGGGGCGAATCGCGGTCGGCGCGTTGACGGGCGCCGTGGTGGCCGCGTTGTTCAGCGCGGGCCTCGCGACCCCCGCGCCCGCCGAGGTCCTTCCGGTGGGTGACGGCCCGGCCGTGGTCGTGCTGACCGGCGGCCAGCCCCAGACGCGGCTCAAAACGGCCGTCCCGTCGGTCCGGTCGACCGCGTCCACCCCGGTTTCGACGTCCTCCGAGGCCAATGTGACGACTTCGCGGACGACCACGACGACCGAGCAGACGACCACCACGACCACGACCACCACGACGACAACGACGCAGGTCCAGACCACAACGACGACTACGAAGCCGCCACCGCCGACGACGACCACCACGACCAGGAGGCCCTGCGGTCTGCTGTCGTGCTGATCTCTCCCCCTGGAAGTCCACGCGGTGCAGCCGGCAGAATCCGAGGCGTGACGTTGAGCCAGGAGCACAAGCAGTTCACACCCGGTAACGAACCGACGATCAAGTTCCAGAGTGACGCGACGGTCAAGTTCCAGCCGGTCGCCCCGCCGCCACCGTTCAACGCCTTCGCACCGGCCCTCCCGCCGCTGCCCACGCCCCCCGCGCCGCCGGTGGTGGCAGCGCCCGCTCCCCCGGCCCCCCAAGCCCCTCCGGCTCCACAGGCCCCTCCGGCCCCACCGGCCGTCCAGGCCCCTCCGGTCGCTCCCGCGGCGCCCGTGGCCCCACCAGCCGCCCCGCAGCCCCCCGCCGCGGCCGTGCCCCCGAAGCCCGCCGCGCCGAAACCGCCGCGCAGCGCCGCCCGCCGCATCGCCCGCCGGATCCTCGGCCCGACGCTGATGACGAAGAAGAACTAGAGCGAGTCGACCTTGAACGGGTCGTGCTCGGCCAGCAGCTTCTCCAGGCGGGCCTGGTCGACCCGGCTCGCGAGGTAGCCCTCCTCCTGCCGGTCGCGGATGCACTTGGCGAGCGTGAACGCCGAGGTGACCGTGAACAGCAGGCCCAGCGCCAGGAAGGCGCGCACCCAGCCGTCGACCGGCAGGTAGGCCACACCGAGGCCGACCGCGGCGACGGACACGGCGAACGAGATGACGGCCTGCGCGTAGAACGCCGTCGAGGTCGGGGTGTGCTTCTTCGTGGTGTTGGCCATGCGGAAATTCTGCGTGCGCACGCGTGCGCTGTCTTGAGTACCGCTACTCAACTTCGCCCGGCAGCCCCTCGACCACGGGCCGCTGCGATGTTCTCGTGGGCCCGGACACCGCTGTGCGGAACCCATCCCGGTGGCGTATTACCGAAGTGATACGGCAGCGACCCATCTCACCTGCGGATTTGCCACACCGGCTGAGCGGTGTGCTCCGGGTCCGCCAAGATAGGCTCCGCTGGCTTGGCCACTGGTATGGACTTGTTCCCAACGGCCACCACACGGACGTCCGAGTATTCACGGACTGCATCGCCGAGAGGGATTTCAGATGGGCTGGCAGGAAGAGCTGAGCGCTCTGGACGAGGCGCTGGCCGCCGGGCGGATCACCCCGGACCAGCATCGGTCACGTCGCGACGAGCTACTTGCCGCGGCGTCCGGCGGCGGACCTGCACCGATGCGGTGGCAGGCCAGTCAGCCTTCCGATCCCGAGCAGACCGGGATCATCAGGACGAACCAGTTCACCGACTCGGAGAAGACGCAGAAGGTGCGCCCGGTCGGGTTCCCCCCTTCCCCGCAGCAACCCCAGTCGCAGCAGCCGCAGTTCCTGCAGCAGCAGTTCGGCCAGCCGCGGCCCCCGGTGCCGCCGTGGGGCGAGCAGACCTTCGGTGGCACGCCGAGCACGTCCGGGATGCACGGGCCGGAGGTGTTCGAGTCGGGTGGCGGCAAGAGCCCGCGGGTCGGGATCTACGTGCTGATCGGCGTGCTGGCGTTCGTCGTGATCGGCGGTGGCGTCTTCTGGTTCGGGCTGAGCGGGGGCATGGGGACCAGCACCGGTGACCAACCCGCCGCGTCCTCGACCGCCGCCGCGCCGGGCACGCCGCCGAACCTGGCGGCCGTGCCGGAACCGCCGGGCAAGGCGAGCCCGAAGAACGGCGAGTACACGCTGGCGAAGGCCAAGGACGCGAAGATCCTCAGCGACAAGGACGTCAAAGCCCTCGAAGCGGCGGGCGTCGACCAGGTCTTCGACAAGTCCAGCGGTGACAACGGGCTGAACTACGCGGTCGCGGTGTACGTCGCCAAGGACGCGGACTCGGCGAAGAAGCTGTCGTCCACGCTGGTGGACAACCAGGTCGCGGCCGGTATGTCCACTGTGGAGCAGATCGACGTGCCGGAGTCGGTGTCGCTGATGAAGCTCGCGGCGTCGGACCAGTTCCTGTACCGCGGCGTGTACACGTCCGGCAAGGTGACGGTCCGCGTGGCGACCGCGGGCCCGAGCACGGTGCCGGAGCAGGACGTGGCGAAGAAGTTCAACGAGTTCGTCAAGAAGGTCATCGGATCGGTGAAGGTCGACTGATGTCCGTGGTCGACGTCCCGCCCGCGGAGGTCGTGCCTCCCGTCGAGCGGGAGACCGGGTCCCGGCTGCCCCGGCTGCTGCTGTGGGCGCTGGTCCCGGTGCCGGTGGTGCTCGCCGTGGTCGAGGTGCTGCGGTCGCCGCGGCTGAACTTCAACGACTACTGGGCGGTCCTCGCGAAGGTGGCCGACCAGGACGGCGGACTGCGGTTCTCGCCGCTGTTCGACCTGTACAACGAGCACCCGATCACGCTGGTGGGCCCGGTCTTCTGGTTGGACGCCAAGTTCTTCGACGGCTACAACTGGACGCTCGGCATCGCCAACGTGGTGCTGGTGCTGATCCTGCTCGCCGCGCTGGTCACGATGCTGCCCGCCCGCCTCGCCGGCACGCCCCGCGCGGCCGTGGTCGCGGGCATCGCGCTGATGCTGTTCTCCTCCAGCGCGCTGGAGTACTTCGGCATGGGCATGAGCGGCATGCACTGGCTGCTCGGGCTCGTGCCCGCGGTGGTCGCGCTGCGGTTCGCCCACCGCGGCAACACGGTCGCGGCGGTCTTGTTCGGCGTGCTGGGCTGCTTCGGCCACGGCAGCGCGTTCCCGGTGTGGGCGGGCCTGGCGCTGATCGCCTGGCTGCGCCGCGACCAGCTGTGGCGGGTCGTGCTGCCGATGGGCCTCGGTGTGCTCACGCTCGTGCTGTGGCTGCTGCCGTCCCGGCCGGTCAGCTACCCGACGTCCGCGCTGATCGGCGCGGACACCGTGCTGGGCACGGCCGTCGGGATGCTCGGCCAGGTGTGGGCGGCGCGCAGCGCGGACGTGGCGTTCGTGACGGGCACGGCGACCGTGGTGCTGTTCGCGATCCTGCTGCTGCGCCGGGTTCCGCGCCGACCGGCCGCCGAGTCCACTGTGGACGATCCGGGCTGGTTCGGGCTCGCGCTGCACGTGGTCCTGGTGGCCGTGATGGTCGGCGCGAGCCGGTCGCGCTTCGGCACCGGCGAGGCGCTGGGGCCGCGGTACGCGATGGTGGCGCTGCTCGGCGCGTGCGCGCTGCTGGTGCTCCTGGTGCTGCACGGGCCGCGGCTCGCGCGGCTGAACGTGGTGCCGCTGGCGCTGGTGATGGGCCTGGCGACCTACGCCGTGGGCAGCGCCCAGTCGACGGCCGTGCGGGAGAACTACCCGCTCCAGCCGGTGCTGGCCGTGGCCATGAAGGTCGAGGCGCCCTCGGTCATCGAGTCGATGAACTCGACCACGAAGGTGCTGCCCGTGCTCCGCGCCCTGCACGCGTACCCGTTCAACGACAGCTTCTCCCTGGGCTGCAAGGGGTACGAGCTGGGCGACCTGGTCGACATGAGCCGGGTCGCCGAGCTGCCGGGGCCGGTGGGGTCGTCGAAGACGGCGGGCGCGGTCGAGACCGGACCGGTCCGCGGCGACGCCAAGGTGTTCGGCTGGGCCGTCATCGACGGCAAGGCCGCGGACTGCGTGATGGTCGTCGACGGCGGCAGCGTCGTGGTCGGCGGAGGCGCGGTCGGAGTCCCCCGAGCCGATGTGGCGAGTACCACTCACACCACCGGACGGGGCGGATGGCACGCTGTGGCGAAACCAGGCGTCCAAGACGCGGTTGTGCTGGTCGGTGCAGGCGGCCGGCTGTACCGGGTCACCCTGGTGGTCCAGGTCGGTTGACGAAGCCCGACACCAACATGGTTGCGATGTCGGCCAACAGATGTGAGCGGCAGGGCGGGTTCGGTAACAATGTCCTCTGCTCTCGCTACGTGGAAGGGGCCAGATGTCCTGGCAAGAGGACCTGCAGCAGCTCGACCGAGCGCTGGCGGCAGGGCAGATCTCCGCGGACGACTACCGCCTTCGCCGCGATGAAGTCCTTGCCAACGCCGCGCAGGCCCTGCCCGGTGGCGCTCAGCAGTCCCAGCAGCAGGCGCCGCCGCAGCAGCCCGCGGGACCGTTCCCTCCCCCGTTCCGCTGGGGGGCGCAGTCCGAGGCGACGCAGGTCGTGCCGTCCGGCGACGGCGAGCGCACCCAGGTCGTGAGGCCGGGCGCCACACCGCCGCCGGGCGCGACACCGCCGCCCCCGAAGCAGCCGGACGCCGAGCGGACGCAGTTCATCCGCCCGACCCAGCCCCCGGCGGGCGGGGACGCGGAGCGCACGCAGGTCGTGCCGACCGGCACGCCCAGCGGTGGTTTCCCGGCGCAGATCTTCCCGCAGCAGCCGCCCGCGCCGCCCGCGTGGCAGGACGGCGGCGGGTCCGCCCCGCCGTGGGGTTCCGGCGACGGCGAGGGCGGCAACGTCTGGGCGAACGTGCAGGGCCCCGAGGTCTTCGAGGAGAGCGGCCGCAAGGGCAAGGGCAAGGTCGTCGCGATGATCGTCGTCGGCCTGCTCGTCGTGGGCACGGCGGTCGGCGCGTACTTCCTGTGGGGTCCCGGCAAGGGCGAGACGACCGCGGCGTCGAGCACGCCCCCGGCGACGTCGACCAGCACGCCTCCCCCGTCGCCGCCGCCGGTGCGCAAGACGCCGGACGGGCCGTTCGTCGAGGTCGAGGGCAAGGCCAGCCAGTTCAAGACGCTGGACATGGCCGACGCGCTCGTGGCGAAGGTGCCGACGTTCGACGAGGCGCAGCTGCTCCAGCAGTCGGGCGTGACGAGCGTGCGGTTCGCCGTGAGCCAGGACGACGGCACGAAGCTGTCGCAGGGCATCTGGGCGTTCAAGTCGACCAACCCGGCGGCGACGCAGGCCGCGGTCGAGCAGCTCTACCAGGCGGCGCAGTTCGAGCTGCTGCCGACGAGCCAGAAGAACGTGCCGATCCGGCACCTGCCGATCACGAAGGACAACCAGATCGCGACCTACCGCGCGCACTACATCAGCACGGACTTCGTCGTGCGGGTGGAGGCGTACGCGCCGGACGAGGCGGCGGCGAAGCTCGCGTTCGACACGCTGCTCCAGCGCCAGCTCGCGAAGTTCCCGCCGACGGCGTAGGACGGACGACCAGCGGCCCCCTCCCGACGTCGAGAGGGGGCCGCTGTCGTGCTCACGGGGTGGGCGCGACTCCGCAGTCGGCGAGGACCTCGTCGATCTCGGCCCGGAAGGCCTTGCGGGAGAAGAAGGTCCGGGCGATCGACAGCAGCTCCTGCTGCACGTCGGTCCACAGCGCGTCGTCGGACAGCAGCGCGCTGGTCAGCTCGACCACCTCCGCGTTCGTCTCGCCGACGAGGTGCTTGGTCAACGACCCCAGCCGCAGGCCCTCCGCGCCGACCGGGGTCGTCACGAACGGCAGCCCGGCGGCCATGGAGTCGAGGAACTTCAGCTTGATGCCCGCGCCGAGGCGCATCGGCACGACCTGCACGCGGGACCGGCCGAGCCACCACGCGGGGTTCGGCACGCGGCCCACGACGTCGATCAGGTCGGACCCGAGCGCCCGCACGGTCGCCGTCGGGTCGGCCCCGACGATCGCCAGCCCGAGGCCGGGGTGCTTCTCCCACAACGCGGGCAGCAGCTCGTCGGCCAGTTCCAGCACGGCCACCTCGTTCGGGCTGCCCGCACCGGCCATGAACCCGCCGAAGAACGCGATGCCCGACCGCGCGGCCACACCGGGGACCTGGTCCGCGATGTCCACGGGGTAGCCCGCGACCCGGATCGACGCGTCGGGCGCGATCTTCGCGGCCCACTCGGCTTCCAGCTCCGTCACGCACACGCCGACGTCGGCCCAGCGGAACGCGGCCTCCTCGACCTCGCGCTGCTCGTCGGCCTCCTTGCGCCGCTTCGCCCGGTCCGCCGGGGTCTTCGCGGCGTTGACGTACTGCTCGGCCCGCCGGAAGAACAGCGACTCCGAGTCGTAGACCTTCACGGCCTGCGGCTGGCTCTCGGCCACGGCGTCGGCGATCCACGAGTAGTTGTGCGGCCGCATGACGATCACGACGTCGTACAGCCCTGCCCGTTCGCGCAGCACCTGGAACGGGTTCGCGTGCTGCCACACGACTTCCACGCCCAGCTCCAGCAGCGCGGGCGCGTACGCCTCGGCGCGCAGGATGTCCCGCGCCAGGAACGTGACCCGGCGGTTCGGCGCGGCCAACGTCTCCAGCAGCCGTTGGGTGCGCGGGTCGCCGCTGCCGCGGTCGGCGTTCGGCACCCGGTCGTCCACGACCAGGATGCGCTCGTCGGCCAGGATGTCGCGGGCGTGGAAGAAGGTCCGCAGCGCCTTGTCCGGCGCGGGCAGCATCGGCCGTCCCACCAGTTCGGAACCCCAGCGCCGCAGGAAGGTGCTGCGGTTGAGCTCCATCAGGTCCTTGGCGGTCGAGCCGTCGGACGACCCGTGCCGCTGGTGCACGACGGTGCTGCGCGGGTCGACCACCACGTCCCACCCGGCCCGGCGCAGCAGGAACGCCAGGTCGACGTCCTCGAAGTAGGCCGTGTCGTACTCGGTGGAGAACCCGCCGACCGCGTTGAACGCCCGCCGCCGCACCAGCAGGCACGCGGCGGAGGCGTAGTCGACGGGGTGCGGGAACAGCGCGTCCTGGTTGACCAGCGGGGCTCCGTCGCCCCACGCGCGGCACCAGCCGTCCGCGCCGACGACGGACCCGTACTCCTGGATCGCACCCGACTCGTCGCGCATGACCGGCGCCACCGCGGCCACGCCTTCTTGCGTGTCGAGCACGTCCACCAGCGGTTCGAGCCAGCCGGGGCCGACCTCGACGTCCGCGTTGAGGAACAGCACGTACGGGGCCCGCGCGTCGATGACGCCCAGGTTGCAGCCCGACCCGAACCCGATGTTGCGGCCCGCCACGTGCCCGCGCGCGCCGCGCATGTGCTCGGCGACCCACTGGTCCGTGCCGTCCTTCGACCCGCTGTCCACCACGATGACCTCGTGCGGCACGGGCGTGTGCTCGCCGACGAGGTACAGGCAGGCGTTGAGCATCGACCGGCCGCCGTAGGAGACCAGGATGATCGAGACCTGGGGCGGGACCTCGGCGTCGTAGGCCGTGTCCGTCACGAGCCCGCCTTCCGGATCCGCCCGTACACCTGGCGCAGCGGTTGGCTCCAGCGGATGAGCTTGGTGTTCTGCAAGGCCGCCAGCTCCTTGCTGTCGTGCTGGTACCGGTTGGTGATCTCGTCCACCGCCGCGTTCCACCGGCCGCGCAGCTCGTCGATCTCGTCGCGGGTCTCCTCGACCCGCTCGACCAGCACCCGGCGTTCGGCGATCTGCCGCTTGCGGAGCTGCTGGTTCGCCTGGCGCAGCAGGGCGTTCTCGCGGGTCAGGTCGGCGATCCTGGCGGCCGCGTCACCACCGCGCTCCTGCCAGGACCTCATGGCCAGGTCGGCGATCTTGTCGAAGTGCGCGTCCACCCTGACCTGGAGCGCGCGCAGGCGTTCCGGGTCGGCCGGACGCCCGAAGGCGGCGCGGATCGCGTTGGCGAGGGTGTCCTCGTCGATCCCGCGCTGGTCCGGGTGGCCCATGGTGTCGGCGAGGGCCTTCAGCTTGCTCTGGTCGGACAGGTCCAGGATCACCCACGGCTTGCCGTAGACGAACGCGGCGATGTTGGCGTGGAAGCTCATCGCGACGACACCGGCCGAACCCCAGATCGCGGCCAGGATGTCCTCCGGCGGCTGGCCGGACGGCAGGCGGTACACGGTGCGGGTCGGCAACTTCGCCTGGAGCGCGTCGGCGAACAGGTCGTCGCCGTGGCACGGGCCGGTCTCCATCAGCACGACGTCGCCGACGAGCCCCTCGTCCAGCGCCCAGTCGAGGACCTTCGCGATCCCGGCGACCTGGTGCACGGCGGACCGGTTGGCCTGCACGATCAGCGCGGGCCGGTCGTTCGGGAACCAGCCCATGAACTTGAGGTACCGCAGGCGCTCGTCGAGCACGGTCTCGTCGACCAGCCGGTCGAGCAGGAACCCGAGGTCCGGCACCACGGCCACGTCGCCCTCGACGCCGCACGCGCGCAGGCGTTCCAGCGACAGGTCGTCGCGCACGGCCGTGTACTCGCGGCGGGACACCGCGTCCTTGATGGTCCCGGCCTTCTCGGCGTCCGGGACGAACGGGATGCCGACCGCGTTCCAGACCACCGGGTGGTCCTTCTCGTAGTCGCCGAGCCCGTCGACGAAGAACCGGCTGGGCGCGCGGGCGGCCAGCTCCTTCTCCGTCGTGTGGTACGCCCCGGCGAGCAGCTCGTCGCGGAAGTGCACGATCTCGCCGCCGCCGATGAGGGTCAGGTCGGCCGTCTCGGCCAGCTGCTCGACCCGGACCGGCGACCACTCGCCGAGCGCCTCCGCGATGAACCCCCCGTCCATCCGGCAGGGGTGCTCGGCACCGAAGGGGGAGAAGGGGCGGACGCGCCAACCGTCGAGGCGGCGGGTGATCTCCTGCTCGGTGACCCGCGGGAACAGGTGGTCCCCGAAGTTGTCGAGATCGAAGGTCCCCCACACCGCGACCGTGCCGACCGGCCGAGAGGTGTCACGACTGCTCATCACCGCGCAACTGTATCCGGACGGGTGACAGCGCTTCCCGGTTTCCGGTGCTAGCGGGGCTTCTTCGCCAGCTCCTCGGCGATGGTCGCGATCGTGCCCTCGTCGAGCAGCGGGTTCACGCCCCCGACCAGCGACCTCTCCGCCGCCTCGAACACCACGACGTCCTGGTCGGCGAGCATCGCGCCGGTCCGGTGCGGGTCCGCGGGCACGAAGTCGCTGTTCTGGAGCGTGATGTCGGCGAACCCGGCCACCACGTACTGGTGCACGTAGAAGGTGAAGGAGTCGCCGAGCACGCCGACCTTCGCGTCGACGACGCCCTTGCCCGAGGACTGCGTGACGCGGCGGGGTTCGGCGAAGCTGCCCTCGACCTCGCGGCTGCGCACGTCCACGCCGTCCGGGGCCAGGCGGTAGGACTGGAGGACCACGGACTTGCGCTGGCCGATGAGCGACGACAGGTCGCCCGGCACCTGCACGACCTTGCCCTGCGTGCTGCGCCACGTCACGGAGACGCCCGGCTTCGCCTGCTCGGCGATGGCGCGGGCGTAGACGAGGCCGCCGTCGAACGTCCAGTGCGTGTCGAACTTCGAGTACACCGGGCCCTTGATCTTCTTGGCCGCCAGTTCGAGGTTGGGCCGCAGGTCCACGGCCCCGGTCTCGGCGACGACCCCCTTCCAGAACTCGTCGCGGGCCTTCGTGGCGCAGTCCTTGCCGAAGTAGCCCGGCGGCAGGTGCTCGGGCACCATCGTCGACTTGTTCGGGGCCACGACGAACACGAACTTGCGGCCCGACGCCTCCACGACCTGCCGCAGCCGGGCGACCCGCTGGAACACCACGTCCAGCGGCAGCTTCGGCTCGCACGCGCCCTGCACGTCGAACCCGAGGTACAGCCAGTTGTCGCTGCCCTCGATGACCTGCTGGTACTCCGAGGGCGCGGGCGGGGCGGGCACGCCGGCCTCGGTCGTGGTCGGCGCGACGACCGGGCCCACGTCGTTCTTCTTCTGCTGGTCCGTCTTGAACTGCGGCGGCTCGCCGAACACGCCCCGGCTGATGCCGTCCTCCGCCTGCACGGCCTTGTCGCGCAGCGGCAGGTGGTCGGTCGCCCACTGGTCGAGGCCGGTGAACAGGCCGAAGCCGTCGGTGATCGACGGGAAGTCGGCAAGCCTGCGGTTCTCGAACTCCGGCGCCCGCACGCCCACGACCAGCAACAACAGCGGGACGCAGAAGAACACGAGCGCGGCGACCCGTGACGACGTCTGGCGCACGCCGTGCCTCGGCCGGTGCAGCGGGTGCTCCCGCGGCAGCCACGACTCCGGCAGCGGCGGTAGGCCGGGAC
The DNA here is from genome assembly GCF_042738955.1 of Umezawaea sp. NPDC059074. Lineage (NCBI taxonomy): Bacteria > Bacillati > Actinomycetota > Actinomycetes > Pseudonocardiales > Pseudonocardiaceae > Umezawaea > Umezawaea sp. NPDC059074. Next base: position 23,682 of record NZ_JBHYHC010000007.1, on the reverse strand, counting down.
CACCTCCGGGCGGAGTCGACGAATCGAGCCGGTTGGCGGTCACCGGGTCAGGGTATCCAGCCGCGTCGTGACGGGTCGGATGGATCTGCAACCTCACACGAGTGCTACACGTCTATACGGGTGGGTCACGCCCATCCGGACCCGCCGAGTCGACGGAGGCCGCGATGTGGTTGAGTGTGACCCTGGTCACTTTGGCAAGTGCCGCATTCCTCACGCGGACCTTCCTGGCGCTCAGAGCCGTACCCAAGAGAACAAGACAAGAACAAGACAAGCTTCTCCCCCCGTCCCCGATTGAGACATAGTCTGACCGCCACAGGTCTATGTCGGATTCGCTTGGTTGACGTACGATCCATTCCAGTTGATATTGGGATCGGTCTACGCTCGATCCGGGACCTCACAGAGGTAGGTGCGTCATGGATCTCGCACTGAGCAAGGTCATCGAGTTGCGCGAAAGCGGCTTCCAGTTCCTGCACCTGCGGGACGGCGAGGGTGAGCTCGATCGGATCATGGCGTTCAAGCAGCGCAGAGGTTTCATCGACTCGATCCTCTTCTGGTCCGAGACCGAAGCCCGCGCGGGCCGTCTACCTGCGGTAAGGGACAGCACGCGTCCCGCGCAGGCCGTCTGGATCTACGAGGGCCAGCTCGTCGAGGCGGTCGACCGCCTGCTGCACCTGCCCGAGCCGGGCGCCCGCAACGCGCCCACGTTGATGAAGAGCACGGCATCGGATCTCGCCGTCGTGACAACGTTGCCGTTCAAGCTGAACCTCCCGCCCGGCGCCATCGCTTAGTGCCCAATCGGTCGCGCAGCGTGAATGAATGACATCGTGACCAATACGACCAATACAGCCGGTAACGAGTTCATGAATGGCTCATAATCTTTTCGGGGTCACGAGTCCGGATTCATAAGCGAGAACAACGAGCTGCGCCCGGTCCCGAGCGCCAATCTTCGTCATGATGCGGCTGACGTGCGTTCTGGCCGTCGCCGGGCTGATGACCAGGTGTTCCGCTATCTCGTCGTTCGACAACCCGCCCGCCACCAGCACGAGCACCTCCCGCTCCCGCTCGGTGATCTCCCGCAGCGCCGACGGGTGCGGCCGCCGGTTCTCCGGCCGCGACGCGAACTCCGCGATCAACCGCCGCGTCACGCTCGGTGCCAGCAGGGCGTCACCAGCAGCGACGACGCGCAGGGCGTGCAGCAGCTCCACCGGCTCGATGTCCTTGAGCAGGAACCCGCTCGCCCCGCCCCGCAGGGCCGCGAACACGTACTCGTCGACGTCGAACGTCGTCAGCACGAGCACCTTCGTGCTTCGGAGTCCCGGATCCTCGGAAATCAGCCTCGTGGCCTCCAACCCGTCCACACCGGGCATCCGGATGTCCATCACGACGATGTCCGGCTGGTGCGCTTTCGCCTGCGCCACGGCCTCCGCCCCGTCCCCGGCCTCCCCCACGACCTCGAACCCGTCCTCGGTCTCCAGCAGCAACCGGAAACCGGCCCGGACCAGCGCCTGGTCATCGGCCAGCACGACGCGAATCATTGCTCTCCCCCCACCGGCAGAACCGCCCGGACCTCGAAGCCACCGGGCTTTCGCCCCGCTTCCAGACTGCCCCCGAGCGCTTCCGCCCGTTCCCGCATACCGGTCAGTCCGGTGCCCGCGCCCATGCTCGGCATGCTCGACCGCCCGTCATCGCTGATGACGATCTCCAGTTGGCCTGCGGTCCGGGCGAACTCGATGGTGATCACGGTGGCGTCCGGCGCGTAGCGCAGGGCGTTGGTCACCGACTCCTGCACGATCCGGTAGGCCGCCACGTCCACCGGCGCGGGTAGATCGCCCGGTTCGCCGTGGACCTCGACCGGCTTCCCCACCGGCGTGATCAACTCGTCCAGCCTCTTCAGACTCGGCGCGGGTGCCGTCCCCTCGCCACTCCGCAGCACTCCCAGCGTTGCCCGCAGGTCCACCAACGCGGCCCGGCTCGCCTCCTTGATGGCCAGCAGCGCCTTCACCGCCTCCTCGGGCTTCCGATCCGCCACGTGCGCCGCCACCCCGGCCTGCACGTTGATCATCGCCAAGCTGTGCGCCACCACGTCGTGCACCTCGCGCGCGATCCGCAGCCGCTCCTGCTCCGAGTGGAACCGCCGCCGCTCCACCGCCCGAGCCCGCCCCAGGCTGACCACCGCGAAGGCGGGCACGATCACCAGCGGCCCGACGTACCCGACCAGGTAGTACCCCCACGTGGACGCCCCGGTGAGCGCGATGACCGCGACCGGGTACCGCCTGCGCAAGAACAGGAGCGCGACCGTGACCGCGATCCAGACGTAGGGCACCGCGTGCGCTAGGGACACGGCTCGAAGGTACGGGAGGAGGAGCCGGTCGGCGTCGGTGCTGAGGCGGCTCGGGGACGTACGTCAGGCGCGGTACGCGAACACGGGTCGCCCCTCGGTGGTCGCGGTGCGGGTGTGCACGGTCGGCTGGAGCGGGTTCGCCCCTCTCGCGGGTGAACGAAGTCGCCCGGACGAAGTACGCGCCTTGCCCCGGACGGCCTGGATGCGACATTTTCGCGCCCATGGACCTCAGGAAGACCACGGCGGACGCCGCCGTCGACGGCGGCTGAGCCGCCCCAGGGACCGGAACGGCCCTGGCCCCCTCCCCCCTCGGGTCAGGGCCGTTCCACCAGCAGTTCCAGGAACCGCGCGGGGTGGGTGAACGCGGCGAAGTGGCCCGCGCCCTCGACCAGCGCCATCCGCTTGCTCGGGGCCGTGACGCGCTCGAAGAAGTCCTCGGCCAGCGACCGCACGGTGACGTCGTCGTCCGAGCCCTGGAGGATCACGACCGGCACCTCGAACACCGGGTCCGCGCGGAAGCTCATGAAGTCGCGGAACAGGGCCTTCTTCGAGTACCCGAACCCGGCCATCACGTGCCGCAGGTCGCGCCACCCGTAGACCTCGCGCCGCAGCACCAGCGGCAGGAACAGCTTGCCGAGCACGGCGTTGTCCATGCTCCAGCGCATCTTCACCTCCCACGCCCTGTGGTCCCACTTCGCCGGGTCGGGCCCGATCGCGGCCAACGCCTTGGCCGCCTTGGGGTTCTTCAGCGCCCGCCGGTACGACTCGGCCTCGTTGTCGATCATGTCGACATAGAGATCAGTCGCCACGTAGACCTCGAACAGGTCCGGCCTGCGCTGCACCAGCGGGGTGCCGATCATCGTGCCCATCGAGCCCGCGAACAGCACCACCTTGTCCTTGCCCAGGTGCGCGCACAGGTGCTCGACCAACTCGACCGCGTCGGCGATGCACCTCTCGAACGACATCTCACCGCAGCCCTCACGTCCGTTGCGCCGCAACGTCTTCCCCGCGCCCCGCCGGTCCCACTGGACGACGGTGTAGTGCTTCTCCCACTCCCGCAGCAACGGCGTGAACAGGGCGTACGGGGAGCCGGGGCCGCCGTGCAGCACCAGCATCACGGGGTTGTCGCGGTTCTCGCCGCGGATCTGGATCCACTGCTCGACGCCGCCGATGGACTGGTACCGCTGCTCTTCGATGTTCGTCATGCGACAAGGTTCGCGCCGCCGACGATCCCTACCCAGATGCCCGTTCAACCTAGGTCTGGCAAACCGTGGTTACCTGTCCGGCATGACGGAGCTCGGGGACTTCCTGCAATCGCGCCGGGCCAAGCTGACGCCCGAGGAGACCGGCCTGCCGACGTTCGGCGGCCGACGCCGCGTGCCCGGTCTGCGGCGGGAGGAACTCGCCCAGCTCGCGGGCGTCAGCGCGGACTACTACGGCCGCCTCGAACAGGGTCGGCTGGCCAACGTGTCCGACGAGGTGCTGAACGCCGTGGCCCGCGCGCTCCGGCTCGACGAGGGCGAGCGCACCCACTTGCACAACCTCGCCCGCCCGCCGAAACGCCCGCGGCCCGCGGGCGTCGTGCGGCCCGGCCTGCGGTGGCTGCTGGCGAACATCACCGGCTCCGCCGCGTACGTGCTCGGCAAGCACATGGACATCGTCGCGTGGAACCCGTTGGCGCGGGCCATGTACGGCGTCGACCTGGCCGAGCACGACAACATGGCGCGGCTGATCTTCCTGCACGAGTCGTCGCGGAAGCTCTGGACGCCGTGGGAGGCCAAGGCCAACAACACCGTCGGCGGCCTGCGGATGCAAGCCGCCCTGCACCCCGGCGACCCGCGGCTCGACGCCCTGGTCACCGAGCTGTCCGCCGTCCCGGAGTTCCGCGAACTCTGGGCGGCGCACGAGGTGTGGACCGTCCCGCACGGCACGATGCACCTGACCCACCCGGTGGTCGGCCCGCTGGAACTGGCCTACCAGGCGCTACCGGTGCCGGACGCGCCGGAGCAGACCGTCATCACCTACACCGCCGAACCCGGTTCGCCCAGCGAGGCCGGGATGCGCGCGCTAGCGGCCGACGGCGTACCCCTGGGCGCCGCGGGGGTTGGCGGCGGCGCGGAGTAGGCCGTCGCGGGAATCCCGTCCCACGGCGGACATCCGGCCCAGCGACCACTCGCCCGCGTCGACCACGGTGTGCCCGCGCTCGGCCAGCGCCGCCAACGCCGCCGCGCCGACCCGCGACTCCACGACCAGCTCGCCGGGCGTCCACGTGCGCGGGAAGAACGAGCTGGGGAACGCGTTGCTGTGCCACAGCGGCGCGTCGATCGACTCCTGGAGGTTCAGCCCGCCGGTGGTGTGCGCGAGCCAGAACCCGAGCTGCCACTGGTCCTGCTGGTCGCCGCCGGGCGTGCCGAACGCCAGCGCGGGCAGGCCGTCGCGCAGCGCGAGCGTCGGGCTCAGCGTCGTGCGCGGCCGCTTGCCGGGGGCCAGCGAGTTCGGCAGGTCCCGGTCCAGCCAGAACATCTGCGCCCGGCTGCCGAGGCAGAAGCCCAGCGACGGGATCGTCGGCGACGACTGGAGCCAGCCGCCGGACGGGGTCGCGGAGACCAGGTTGCCCCAGCGGTCCACGACGTCGACGTGCACGGTGTCGCCCTTGGTGGTGCCGCTGCGCTCCACGGTCGGCTCGCCGATCGCGCCGCCGAGGTCCGACACCGCGCTCGGCCCGCGCCGGATGTGCGCGGGCAGCACCGGCGCGTGGCCGTGCGGCGATCCGGGCCGCAGGTCCAGCGACGCGGTCTCGTCCACGAGCTTGCGGCGCACGTCCGCGTACTCGCGGGACAGCAGGACGTCCAGCGGCACGTCACCGCTGTCGCCGTACCAGGCCTCGCGGTCGGCGAACGCCAGCTTCGCGCACTCCACGGCCAGGTGGATCGTCTCGGCCGTGGGCTTGCCGTCCACGTACGCCAGCCGGTCCGCGAAGCCCTCCAGCAGCCGGAGCTGTTGCAGCAGCACGGGTCCCTGCGACCAGGCGCCCGCCTTCGCGACGGTCCAGTCGCCGAAGTCGGCCGTCACGGCGTCCTCGTAGGTCGCCTGCCAGCCCGCCATGTCCTCGCCGGTCAGCACGCCCGCGTGGTCGCGCCCGGAGTCGTCGCGGTACGCGGTCCGGCAGAAGTCGTCGACCTGCGCCGCCACGAACCCCTGCGACCAGGCCCGGCGAGCGGCCTCGATCTGGGCCTCCCGGTCGCCGCCCGCGGCTTCCCCGGCGGCCAGCAGCCACTCCCACGTCTCGGCGAGCTTCGGGTTCCGGTGCCGCGACCCGGCCTCGGGCACGCGCCCGCCCGGCGTCCAGTGCGCCGCCGACGTGGGCCAGTGCTCGCGGAACAGGTCGGACACGCGCGAGATGGTGAACGAGACGCGTTCCAGCAAGGGGAACCCGTCCCGCGCGTAGCCGATCGCGTGACCGAGGACGTCGCGGAGCGATTTGGTGCCGTAATCGCGGAGCAGGGTCAGCCAGCCGTCCCACGCGCCGGGCACGGTCGCCGCGAGCAGCCCGCTGCCGGGCACCAGGTCCAGCCCGAGCCCCGTGTAGTGGTCGATCGTCGCCCCCGCGGGCGCGACGCCCTGGGCGCACAGCACGCGCGGCGCGGCCTCGTTGACCGACGAGAAGACGATCGGGACCTCACCGCCCGGCCCGTTCAGGTGCGGCTCCACGACCTGGAGCACGAAGCCCGCCGCGACGGCGGCGTCGAACGCGTTGCCGCCCGCCTCCAGCACGGCCATCCCCGCCGACGAGGCGAGCCAGTGGGTGGACGCGACCATGCCGTGGGTGCCGACGAGTTCCGGCCGGGTGGTGAACACGTGGCCAACTTACGCGGTGGACGAGCTTTTGGTTACCCCCGCTAACGAATGGCTGGGCAGAAATGTCGATCACCGAGGTGTAGCTCAGCGTGACTTGGGCTATCCCCTGAGTGCACGAACCGAACCCCTCTGGCGGACGACGCGGGAGGACCGATCAGGGGAGCACTGTTCACCACATGGAATTGCTGGCCATCCTCGGCTTGTTCGTCGGACTAGCGGCACTCGCGGCTGTGCCGTTGGTCGCACTGCTGCACCTCTCCGACCACCGGGGCAAGGGCTGGCGCTGAACGAGCGTTAACCTGGCCCCATGCAGATCACGGGTACCGCGGCGATCGTGACGGGTGGTGCGTCGGGCCTCGGTGGGGCAACCGCACGCGCTCTGGCGGCGAAGGGCGCGCACGTCTTCGCGCTCGACCTCCCCGGAGCCATCGAGAAGGCCGAGGCGGTCGAGGGCGTGACTTACCTGGCCGCCGACGTCACCTCCCCCGAGCAGGTCCAGGCGGCGGTCGACACCGCGGCGGGCTCCGGCCCGGCGCTGCGCATCGTCGTCAACTGCGCGGGCATCGGCCCGTCGACCAGGACCGTCGGCAAGAACGGCCCCCACGACCTCGACCTGTACCGCAAGGTCATCGAGATCAACCTGGTCGGCACGTTCAACGTCCTGCGCCTCGCGGCCGCGGCGATCGGCAAGACCGAGCCCCTCGAGGACGGCCAGCGCGGGATCGTCATCAACACCGCGTCCATCGCCGCCTTCGACGGCCAGATCGGCCAGGTCGCCTACGCCAGCTCCAAGGCCGCCGTGGTCGGCATGACCCTCCCCGCGGCGCGCGACCTGTCGTCCGTGGGCATCCGCGTGATGACCATCGCCCCCGGCATCGTGGACACCCCCATGCTCGCCACGGTCTCCGACGAGTTCCGCGCGGGCCTGGCGGCGGGCGTCCCCTTCCCGAAGCGCCTGGCGCTGCCCGCCGAGTACGCGCAACTGGCGTTGACCATCGTCGAGCACGACTACCTCAACGGCGAGGTCATCCGCATGGACGGCGCTCTCCGGATGGCTCCCCGCTAGTCACGAAGTCGGTTCGGGACCATCCTTCGGCAGGTCCCGAACCATTCTTCGGCAGGAGTCGGGCGACCCCCTCACCAGGCAAGACTTCGCGACATCACCGGATCTCGCGAAGGAGTAGTCATGCGCATCGGGGTTCTCGGCACGGTCGTGGCGCTGGCCGCGTCCACGCTCGGCGGCACCGCCGCGGCCACGCCGGACCGGATCGACCGCCAGGTCGTCCAGCGGGCGATCGACAAGCTGTCGCGAAACGGCGCGGCGGGCGTCCAGGTGCGGATCACCGACGGCAGACGCACGTTCACCGCTCGAGCGGGCACGGCCGAGTGGGGCACCACCCGCCCGGTCCCGCTCGACGGCCGGTTCCGCGCGGGCAGCGTCACCAAGGTCTTCGTCGCTACCGTCGTCCTCCAGTTGGTCGGCGAGCGCAGGGTCGACCTGGACGCGCCCGTGGAGCGGTACCTGCCCGGCCTGCTGCCCGACGGCGGCCGGGTCACCGTCCGGATGCTGCTCCAGCAGACCAGCGGCCTGCACGACTACGCCGACGACGTGCCGGACGACTTCGAGGCCATCCGCTTCAAGCACTGGACTCCACGGGAGGTGCTCGCCCTCGCCACGGCGAAGCCCCTGGACTTCCCGCCCGGCACGGCGTGGAAGTACTCCAACACCAACTACGTCGTCGCGGGCCTGCTGATCGAGAAGGTCACCGGCGAGCCGTACGCGCGGGCCGTGGAGCAGCGGATCACCACCCCGTTGCGACTGCGCGACACGTCCGTCCCCGGCGACCGCACCGGCATCCCCGGCCCGCACGCCCACGGCTACCGCCGCATCGGCGACCGGGTCGTCGACATCACCCGGCTCAACGCCTCCGTCGGCCAGGCCGCGGGCGAGATGATCTCCACGACGGCGGACCTCGACCGGTTCCTCAAGGCCGTCGCGCGCGGCGAACTGCTCACGCCCGCCCAGGCCGCGGAGATGACGACCTTCACGGCCGTCTCCCCCGGTTACGGCCTCGGCCTGGAGCACGAGGTCCTGCCGTGCGGGGCCGAGGTGATCGGCCACAGCGGGATCATCCCCGGCTTCAGCACCCTCATGATCGGCAGCGCGGACGGCCGCACCCGGCTCACGGCGTCGTTCACCACCTCACCCGACGGCGGGTCCGGCGACGGCGCGCAGGACCTCGTCGCCGAGGTCTTCTGCGACTAGAGGTCTCCCGCGAACGGCAGCGCGTCCAGCTCGTCCGACGACATCCAGTTCCGCAGCGCGTGGGTGGCCCGAACGTCGTCCTCGTTGTACTCCACCAGCCGCCGCCGCTGGTCGTCGTCGGGCGGGTTGCCGTCCATGCCCACCGCGTCCCGGTACCACCGCATGGAGTTCTCCCCACCGGCCTCCGGGTCGCGCCAGGCGAACCCGGCCACGGGGGCGATCGTCTTGAGCCCCTTCCCGTGCGCGCACAGGAACTGCTCCCGGACGATCCCGAACAGGTCCACCCAGGCGTCGGACTTGATGAACTCCCGGACCTGCGCGACGGGCGGGATCCCCGGCATCCCCTTGAACCGCTCGGCCGAGCCCAGCAGCCACCGGTTCTCCGCCAGCTCGTTGTAGCAGTAGGCCTTGAAGCTCAGCCCCCGCGCCCGAGCCCGCAGTCGCACGGCCGTCAGCCACGTCCAGAACTCCGCGAACGACCGGGCCTCGTCGTCGGACGGCACCGGGTCCCAGGTGGCGAACGCCCGGTAGCCGGGCTCCTCGTCCACGTCCTCGCCCGACAGCCAGCAGCCCCACATGTAGGCCCCGAGGTCGCCGAAGCTCTCCATGTCGACGTCCACCTCGACGTCCGCCCGCGGCACCACGAAGCTCCGCGACCGCCGCACCACGGTCAGGTCCCGCAGCCAGGCGCGGGCCAGGATCACCGCGTCGTCGAACGGCATCCCCACGAGCTGGAGCGGGGGCGTCCCGCCGACGGGCAACGCGGCCAGTTCGTCCACAGTGGACACCCCGACCTTGCGCAGCGCCACGGCGTCCTCGCCGCGCGCCACCAGGCTCACGTCCCGCGTGGCCTTCAGCTCGGAGTCGCACGTCGGCCACCACGGGCACGACTTGCACTCCACGATCCGCGACGGCCGCGCCAGCGGCTCGTCACCGCGGTTGGCGGCGCCGGCGACCGCGAGCCGGTCCGAGAACCGCGCGTCGTACTCCGACAGCGCCGTCCGCCCGCCGGGCCACGTCGGCGCCTCCAGGTCGTGCCACACCACGACGTCCGCGTCCATGCCGATGACGCCCGCCATCGCGCGTCCGTGCTTCGCGAACCCGGCGGCCTGCAACTGCCGCTGCGCGTGCGCCAGCCGGAGCTGGTCGCGCGGCTGCGGCCGCACCTTCCGCACCGGGTCGACCCGTGCGCCGTTGGGCTGCGGGTGCGACAGCGGCGACGTGCGGGCGCCCTGGCCGGGATCGCTGGTCTTGTGCCGCACCACCAGCACCGGCACGTACCCGGTCGAGTCCTTGACCAGCAGGTCGATCCCGCCGCGCCGACCGCCGGTGAGGTCGCGGGGCAGCGCCGGACCCCAGATGTAGGGAGTGCCCATCTGCATCGCCGCCAGCGTCACGCGCTCGCGGTCGGCCGTGCTGATGTCCGGCCCGTGCGGGATCTCCATCAGCTCCGAGCCGAACACCTTGGCCAGCGCCGACGCCACGAGGCGGCGGTGCTCGGTCGCGTCGGCCTTGCGCTGCTCACCCGCCGGGTCCGGCGGCGCCTTGACGACGTCGCGCATCGCCGGATCGTGTTCTAGGTGCACCCGCCGCCGACAACGAGTGACCACACCGGCGTCGAGCTGCACCTGGGAAGTCACTGGTGAAGGGTATGCCGCGACCTCGCGGCCCGTGCGCGCAACCTGCGTACTCCTGTCGATCTTTTGTGCGGCGACCGGGTCTCGGCTCTACTGTTCCGGGTAGGAGGTGGCGCCACCATGGCACGCAAAGCTCTCGGTCCCCGGCTCACGCCCTCGAAGGCGAAGAACCTGCTGGGCGTGGCCAAGGTCGTCGGCCCGGTCCTGATCCCGGTGCTCGCGCCGTTCGCCGCGAAGGCGGCGGGCCTGGTCAGCGACCAGTACGACCAGTACCGCGCCCGCAGGCTGGGCGTCGGCATCGAGGACCTGACCAAGTACACCGGCAAGGGCGCGCGGCTGCACGCGCGCATCGCGGGCTTCGCGCAGGCGTTGGACGAGCTGCGCGCGAAGGACGCGGACTACGTGACCGAGACGGAGTCGCGGCTGGTCAAGCTGGCCGCCGCCGTGCGGGCGTCCGAGCGGATGCCGACGCCGCGGCGCAAGGCGGCGCACCGGGCCGTGAGCGCGGACCTGGACGTGCTGGAGAACGACCTGCTGCGCAGGCTGGGCGTGTCCTGACCGGTGCCGCCCCGGTTCGCCGGGGCGGCACCGCGCCGGGTCAGCGCTTCGCGGTCACGGTCTCGACCGCCCGGAGCGCGGCCTCCTCCGGGCCGAGGTCGGCCGTGGCCTTCTCCATCGCCTCGGCGACCCGTTCCTCGCGCTTGATCAGCGGGTCGCTGCGCAGGTCCTTGGCCAGCGACACGCACAGGCCGATCATGATCACCAGGAACGGCAGCGCGGCGATGATCGTGAGGTTCTGCAACCCCGTCAACGCGTTCGAGCCGCCGACCAGCAGCATCACCGCCGCCACCGCGCCGGTCAGCACACCCCAGAACACGACCACGCGCTTGCTCGGCGCGATCGAGCCCCTCTGGGACAGCGTGCCCATCACGATCGACGCGGCGTCCGCGCCGGACACGAAGAAGATGGCCACGAGCAGCATCACGACCACGCCCGCGACGGCCGCCAGCGGGAAGTTGTCCAGCAGCGTGAACAGCTGGCCCTCGGGCGTCGACTGGCCAGCGATGTCCACACCGGACCGCTGGGTGAAGATCGCCGTGCCGCCGAGGATCGCGAACCACACCAGGCTCACGCCGCTGGGCACCAGGATCACGCCCGCGACGAACTGGCGGATGGTGCGGCCGCGGCTGATCCGGGCGATGAACATGCCGACGAACGGCGTCCACGAGATCCACCACGCCCAGTAGAAGATCGTCCAGCCGGACAGCCAGGTCTCCGTGGCGTCACCGCCGGACGCGGCCGTGCGACCGGCCATGTCCGCGAGCTCCCGCACGTAGTCGCCGAGCGCCGTGGGCACGAGGTTGAGGATGAACACCGTCGGCCCCACCACGAACAGGAACGCGGCGAGCACCACGGCCAGCACCATGTTGATGTTGGACAGCCACTGGATGCCCTTCGCGACACCCGACACCGCCGACGCGACGAACGCCGCCGTCAGCACCGCGATGATGCCGACCAGGACCCCGTTGCCGATGTCACCGGCCCAGCCCGCGACCTTCAGGCCGCTGCCGATCTGGAGCGCGCCGAGCCCGAGCGAGGCCGCCGAGCCGAACAGCGTGGCGAAGATCGCCAGCACGTCGATCGCCTTGCCCGCCGGGCCGTTCGTCCGCTTCTCGCCGAGCAGCGGCGCGAACGCGGCGCTGATCAGCTGGCTGCGGCCGCGGCGGAAGCTGCCGTACGCGATGGCCAGCCCGACCACGGCGTAGATCGCCCACGGGTGCAGCGTCCAGTGGAACATCGTGGTCGCCATGGCGGTCTGCACCGCCTGCTCCGAGCCGCCCTCGACGGTGCCCGGCGGCGGCTTCACGAAGTGCGTGAGCGGCTCGTTCACGCCGTAGAACATCAGGCCGATGCCCATGCCGGCGCTGAACATCATCGCGACCCACGAGATGGTCTTGAACTCGGGCTTCTCGTCGTCCTTGCCCAGCGGGATCCGGCCGTAGCGGCTGAACGCCAGCCACAGCGCGAACACCACGAACCCGGACGCGGAGAGCACGAACGCCCACCCGAGGTTGCCGATGATCCAGCCCAACGAGGTTTTGGACGCCGAGGCGAGGGAATCCGTACCGAGGACGCCCCAGGCGAGGAAGCCGAGGGTGACGACGGCCGCGACCCCGAACACCGCCTTGTCGGTGCGGCCTGGTCGTTCGGCGCGCTCGGCCGTGGGTTCTCCGGGCAGGGCTTGTTCGGGCGGCGTTGTCACACCTGGCCTCCTGGTCGCTTCTCCACACAACGGGACTGCATCCGGTTAGCCGGTACCCGCTGGTCCGAATGCCCAAACACCGCGCCTTACGCCCGTACGGGGTGTTCTCCTAGGCTCAGGGCGTGACCCCCAAGCCGGCGCCTACCCGCGTAGCACGCGGTCTGCTGCTGGCCGTCACGTCCGCGTCACTGAGCGTGGCCGCCCACGGCGCCGCCGGTGGCAGCCTGGTGGAGTTCCTGCCCGCGCTGCCGTTGGTGCTGCTCATCGCCCTCGCGGCCACCGCGCTGGCGGACCGCCGCCGCAGCCCGCTGGTCATCCTCGCGGCGCTCGGGGCGGCGCAGTTCGCCCAGCACGAGCTGCTCGGCCTGATGCACCACCACCACGGCCCGGCGGGCGCGTTCGGGTTCGACCCCGTGCAGATGACGACCGCGCACGCGCTCGCCGCCCTCGGCACCGGCCTGGTGCTGGTCAAGGCGGACGACGCGCTGGTGTCGCTGGTCGACGCGGTGTCCCGGCTGCTGCCGAGGACGCTGACCCCCGGCCCGGTCCTCCGGGCCCCTCGCACCACCGCGTGCCGCGCCGCCAGTGGTCCGGCACTCATCGAACTGCTCCTGAAGAGGGTGAACGGTCGCCGCGGACCGCCCGTAGTCCTGGTCAACCGCGTCCCCTAGACACTCCGGTCTACCCCCCAGGAGCAACCCCCTCATGTCGACAAATCGATTTGGTGTGCGCACGCTGGCCCGCGGCGCGGCCGTCCTCTCCGCCGCGGGCGTGATCGCCCTCGGCACCGCGGGCCTCGCCTCGGCCCACGTGACGGCCTCGACCCCCAGCCCCGCCACCAAGGGCGGCTACACCAAGGTGACCATCCGGGTCCCCAACGAGCGCCCCGACGCGGGCACGGTGAAGCTCCAGCTCACCCTCCCGCCCGAGTACCCGCTGGCCTCCGTGAGCAGCAAGCCCGTGCCCGGCTGGAAGGTCGAGGTCGTCAAGGCCAAGCTGCCCAAGCCGATCACCAGCCACGGCAAGGAGGTCACCGAGGCCCCCAGCACGGTGACCTGGACCGCCGACCCCGGCGTGCAGATCGAGCCCGGCCAGTTCAACGAGTTCGACCTGTCCGTCGGCCCGCTGCCGGAGGACACCGACCGCCTGCTGCTGCCGACCACGCAGACCTACAGCAGCGGCGAGGTCGTCGCCTGGGACGCTCCCCCGGCCGCCGAGGGCGCCGCCGAGCCCGCGAAGCCCGCCCCCGTGCTGAACCTGGTCGCCAAGGCCGGTGGCGCGGACGCGCACAACGCCTCCGCCACCGTCGCGGGCGCCGAGGGCCACACCGAGGCCGCCGCGACCTCCGGCACCGACACCACCGCCCGCTACCTGGGCGGCGCCGGACTCGCCGTCGGCGCGCTCGGCCTGGGCTTCGGCGCGGGCGCGGTCCTGCGCTCGCGTCGCAGCACGGGGAAGCCCGCGGCATGAGGCGCGGGTTCTCCTTCCTCCTCGCAGGCGTGATCGCGGGCGGCATGATGCTCGGCCTCGCCGGGCCCGCCCTCGCGCACAACGTGCTGGTCAGCAGCGACCCGCTCGCGGGCTCGTCCATCGAGGCCGGACCGTCGTCCATCGCGCTGACGTTCGACCAGCCGGTCAACGGCGGCCCCGGACTCAACGCGATCTCCGTGACCAGCACCGACGGCGGCCACTGGGAAACCCCCGGCGAGCCGACCATCAAGGACAACGTGGTGTCGCTCCCGCTGCGGCCACTCGGTCCGGCGGGCGAGTACACCGTCAGCTACCGCATCCTGTCGGCCGACGGGCACCCCGTCGCCGACTCGCTGAAGTTCACCCTCACCAAGGCGGGCACCGGGACCCCGGCCCCCGCCAACGAGGTGGCGGCCAACCCGGCGTCCACCCCCGCGACGGGCACCACCGGCGAGACCGGTGGCGGCGTGCCGATCTGGGTGTGGATCCTCGGAGCCGTGGTGCTGCTCGGCGGCGGCGTGTTCCTCGCGCTGCGCGGTGGCGTCAAGGAGGACCAGCACCAGTGACAGCGCACTGGACCACCGCTCCCACCAGGTACTACGTCCTCGGCGGCCTCGTCGCGGGCGGCGTGGCGGGCGTCCTGCTCGGCCTCGGCCTCTCGACCACCACGACCGTGGTCGGGATCGCCGAGGCGGGACCGGTGGTCCAGTTCCTGCACCCGCTGGTGCGCGTCCTGCTCGACCTCTCGGCGACCGTCGTCGTCGGGCTGAGCCTGCTGCCGAAGCTGCTCGGCTTCGGCAGGCCGACGATCACCGAACCCGTCCTGCGGATCGCCCGGCCCGCCGCGGTGGTCGCCGCCGCGGTCTGGGTGTTCACCGCGCTGCTGTCCATCGTGATCAGGGCCTACCAGGTCCGCCCTGGTCAGCCGCTCACGATGAGCAGCGTCGTCGACTACGTGCAGCGCGTCGGCGCGGGCCAGGGCCTGCTGTTCAGCGCCGTGTGCGCGCTGGTCTACCTGTGGGTGGGCTCGCTCGCCGCCCGCAAGGGCGAGACCGTGCCCGCGGAACTGCGCATCCTGATCGCCATGTTCGGCCTGCTCCCGCTGCCGGTCACCGGGCACGCGTCGAACTGGACGTTCCACGACTACTCGATGATCTCGATGGAGCTGCACGTCCTCGGCGCGGCGACGTGGACCGGTGGTCTCGGCGCGCTGATCGCGCTGGTCGCCCACCGCAAGGGCCTGCTGGCCGAGGCGCTGCCCAAGTTCTCCAAGCTCGCCACGATCAGCCTGGTCCTGGTGACGGTGACCGGCCTGTTCAACGGCCTGCTGGAACTCGGCCTCAACCCGGTCGTCTCGCTGCCGGGGTCGCTGTTCACCACGTCCTACGGCCTGCTGCTGATCGGCAAGGCCCTGTGCGCGGGCGCGCTGGCGCTGCTCGGGGCCAACATCCGGTGGCGGCTGCTGCCGCACATCGCCAAGCACCAGCCCACCGCCGTGTTCGCCTGGGCGGCCGTCGAACTGACCGTGATGGGCGTGGCGTTCGGTCTGGCCGTGGTCCTCGCGAGCGCTCCGGTCGCCTGACCAGCTACCACCGGGGAAACAGCAGGTGAACACGGGTCAACCGGATGATCACACTCGCCGAGCGGTCCTTCTGGCGCGCTGAGCTGCGAAACCGGTCTCAGTCGTTGATCAGCCGCGCGGTCGGGTCCTCGCGCAGCCTGCTGAGCTGCGTGATCGCCACCTGACCCCGCCGGTCGAGCTCCTTGGCGTCGATCCAGCCGTTCGCGAAGTACCGGTAGTCCTGCGCCAGCTTCACCAGCTCGGCCAGGTAGTCGGCCGAGCGGCGGCGGCGCTCCTCGCTGAACGCGGCGAGCAACGGCAGTTGGGTGTCCACGACCTCGTCGAGCAGACGGGCCGACCGGAGGGCACGCCGTGCGCGCCACCGCCGCATCCCCATCCGAGTCACGATCTCGCGCATCGTGGCTTCCACCTCGCCCGTCACCACTTCCCCGACAACGCCAGAGCGCCGCAAAAATGCGCCCTTCCCACCGAACGTCGGAAATCGACGTTCGGGCGTTACCGGTTCGTGGCCTGGAGGACAGGGGTCAGCGGTACGGCGACCACCTCGACGCCGTGTCACCACGGCGCAGGGAGTCGAGGCGTAGTCGCAGCTCAGCCCGTACTCCGGGGTGGCTGCGCAAGATCGGCAGCGCACTCGTGGTGAGTTTCAGCTCACGCACGTCGCGCAGGACGGCGAAACCATCCCACCGGGTGACGTCGAACCGGTAGCCCCGGACGAGCTGCCGCTGCCACCGGGCCGAGTGGCCGAACCGGGCCACGCCGACGGGCAGCGAGCTCAGGTCCCACTCGCGCGGGCCGACCGACGTGGAGTCGAAGTCGCACAGCACCGGACCAGACGGGCTCGCGATCAGGTTCCCGAGGTGCGCGTCGCCGTGCAGGACGCCCCGCGGGAGAACCGGTCGCAGATCGGCGAGCCGTTCGTCGAGGGACGTGCAACGCGATTCGAGGAACTCGCGGTCGGAGTCGGAGAGCTCCTCCGCATCGGCGAGTCGACGCCGGACGTCGTCGAGCGGCGCCCATCCGGGCAGTTCGAACGGCGGCGCGGGCAGCTCGTGCATCCGCCGGAGCACCCGCGCGAGGTCCCGCCCGTCGAGCGCGCGAGCCGGTTGGACGGGGCCGGGGACGTGGTGCCAGAGGGTCGCGAGGTGGTCCCCCACGACCACCGGCCGCGGGAATCCGGTCAGGAGCCGGACCGCGGGGACGTCGTGCTCGGCCAGCCAGGTGGCCACCCGGACCACCTTGGCGGCGCGGTGCCGGAGGCGGGTCGAGCCCACGATCCGCACCACCGCGCGCTCGGCGGGGAGCTCGAAGACGGCGTTGCTGGTGAACTTCAGGAGCTTCGCGCCGCGGTGGTCGAGCCCGTGCTCGACGCACAGCCCCCGCAGCGCGTCGGCCAGCTTCTCCCTGGTGAACCGACCGTCCAACGCGACCGTCGAGGACATCAGGCGGCCGGACTCACGCGGCGGTGTCGCTGCCGGTGAACTTGGCAAGGCGGTCCGCCAGCTCACGGGCATCGGGGTTGTTGCGGCGCTTGTCCGCCTCGCGCAGCAAGGGCTTCATGCGGTCCTTGGTGCGGATGGACTTCAAGCCCTCGGACAGGTCGACGGCCTGGCGGCCGACCTTCGCGCCGTGGTCGACGTCGCCCTCGATGAGGTGGTTGATCGACAGCGAGGTCAGGTTGAACGACCGGCTGCGGCTCATGTCCTCGCCGAAGCTGTTGATCGCCTTGGACAGCGCGGGGATCGCGGTCCGCGTGTACCTCGGGTCCACCGTCTGGGCCAGCTCCGTGTGCACCGTGCCGATCATCGACGACAGGTCGATCTCGGTGAAGAACTTGGCCCACGCGGGCGCTTCGCCGACGTTCGCCCTGGCGAACTCGTCACGGGCCCGGCCCAGCAGCTTGATGGCCTGGTCGTCCGACCCCATCTTCGCGTAGGCCCACGCCTCGTTCGCGCAGAGGATGCCGACCGCGAGCTCGGAACCGGAGTTCTGCGCGGCCAACTGGCCGAGCTGGAACACCTTGAGCGCGTCGTCCGGAGCGTCCTGGTGCAAGTACACCCGGCCCATCCGGTAGAGGATGTTCGCCACCAGCGCCTCGTTGCGGCCCTGCTTCGCGAGGTCGAGCGCCTGCCCGAAGTGGTTGCGGGCGGAATCCATCAGACCGGTGTCGAACGACGTCCACCCGGCCAGGTTGTGCAGGTCGGCGAGAGCCACGAAGAGCCGCTCCCGCACCAGGTCCGTCGCGTTCGCGCCCAGCATCTGCTGTCCCCACGACAACTGGGCCACCACTGCGTCGCGACAGGAGCCGCCGCCGTACTGGTAGTCCAGCGCTCGCAGAGCGCGGGTGGCGGCTTCCACCTGCCGGACGTCGGTCATGCCGATACGTCCAGGGGCCGGAGTCTGTGTGGGGTTGGAAACCCACGACCCGGAGTCCGTACCGAGCACGGCCGCGCCGACTGTCACGGCGGCGGCGTGCGCGAGGAACTTCCGACGCTTCACCGACTCGTCCTCCTCAGAATTGGGTGAGTCCGCGGTCGCGGCCACCCGTACTGCTGTCGCCTCGTCGTAAGCGAGGCCCATGTACCCCCTGGGCACGCCCAGGCCCATGGCGATCCGCGTCAGGACGTCGTAGGCCATGACCTGACGACCCTTGAGGATCTCCGAGACCTCGGACTGCGACTGGCCGGTGAGCGCCGCGATCTGGCGCTGGGACACGCCGTGTCGACGGAGCAGCCGGTACACCGAACTGATCTCGCGCCTTGCCAACGCGTCCCGCATCTCCTGCTGGTCCCAGACCTCGGGAGTCACAGGTGAGCCTTGCGAACCCATGGTGTTCACTTTCGCCGCCTCACAGTCCTTTGGGCGTCAACGGCAGAGTAGGGGCACTCCCCCAACTGCGAGAAGTACCGATCGGCGGAGCTGATCGGCTCCGCTGAACTCCACTGACCGCTCATCGTGGAACTTCCACCGGCCAGCGTTTTGACGTCCCGATCCGGCATGAATCATCGCAATCTAAGTTCCGGTAAGCGAGTGAGCACGGAGAGGAACACCAAGTGGATCTGATCGAGCGGGCGGTGACCACCACACGTGGTGGCGCGACGGAGCCTGCCGTTCCCACGGTTTCCTCCCCTGGTTCCCTGTCTGTCCAGGAGTCGAACGACCTCGGCTCCGGATGGCGCGGTTCGACTGGGCAACGTCGGTGGTGGCGGATCCGCTGCTCCGACGTGGTCGACCGTGAGCGCTGCCTCACCGTTGTGGTGGACGAGGACCGCGTGGTCCTGGTCGGCCCTCCCGGTGAGACCGCGGTGCTCTCGGCCGATCAACTCGTACAGCTCAGGGCTGCGCTACGCGAAGCCGCCGAGCAGGCGGAAAGGTGACGGTGACGTTTCGATGGACGAGATCCTTGGACAAGTCCTCCGCAACGCGGTGTGGGAGCGATTGGACCTGCTCACAGAGCTGGCCAGTCAGGCTGACGCCCCGTCCCTGCTCTCGGTGGCTCGATCCGAACTCCCTCGGCTGACCGAGGGATGGCGAGCGCTGCTCGCCGCGCACGAACCGGACGAGAAGGGCAACTGCCCCGAGTGCTCCGGTCGGTGGCGGCAGCAGAAGTCTCCTTGTTCGGTGTGGCGCGCCGCGTACGAACACCTGGTCGCGGGCGGTTTGGCCCCGCGCCCGGCTCGCCACCTGCGCGCAGCCCCGGTGACCCCTCCTGTCACCCGGTCTCGCCGCGCGGTGGTCCGAGCCCACTAACGGGCGGCCCCGGCCGTGTCGTTCCCCCGACACGACACGGCTGGGCCACCGCCTACTGGCCGGCGATCCGGGACGTGCGACCCCCCGACCGCGACGAACCGGTTCGCCGGCCAGCTCCTACCAACTGAATGACAAGAACTTCCGCGGACTGGTGTTGTGCACCTTCCTCCCCGACCGATACCGGTCCGCGGACTCCACCTCGGCCCCGATGTGCGCACCTCCCGCGCGTGCATCGGGGCCGATTTCAGGTCACCGGTGGGTGCCGGTCTTCCAGGCCAGGTAGTGGGTCATTCCGGGGAACAGCCGTGATCCGATCTCGAAAGCCTTGAGCTGCCAGGGAAAGATGAGTTCCGCGCGATCTTTCTCGATGACGGACACGATGGCGGCGGCGCACTGCTCGGGCGTCACGTCGGGAATCAGCTGGGAAATGCTGGGCACCCGGTCCTCGGCGCCGGGGTTGTTGACCCAGTACTGGCTGTCCACCTTGCTCGGGATCACCTCGCTCACCCCGATCCCGGTGCTCCGCAGGTCCAGGCGCAGGGCGGCGGTCAACCCGCGCAGCGCGTACCGCGCCGACGTGTAGCCGGTCGCGCCGGGGATCGGCATCCGCGAGATCGGCGAGTTCACGTTCACGATCCGGCCGGTTCCGCGCTCCCGCATGGCGGGCAGCAGCTCGCGGGTGAGCCGGGCCGCGGCCAGGTACGGCACCGCGGCCATCCCCGTGAGCTCGTCCTGCTCGGTTTCGTCGAGGAACAGCCACCTGCCGACGCCCGCGTTGTTCACCAGGACGTCCGGCGGCCCGAACTCGCCCAGGACCCGCTCGGCCAGCGCGACGATCTGGGCGCTGTCCGCGAGATCCGCGGTCTGGACCACGGCACGGCCACCTGTCGCCGTGATCCGTTCGGCGTGCTCGGACAGCCCTTGAGCGCTGCGGGCCACAAGTACCACCCGTGCGCCGCGCGCCGCCACGAGTTCGGCGGTCGCCGCGCCGATCCCCTGGGAAGCCCCGGTGATCAGCACCGTCTTGCCGTCCAACTGCACGAACGTCCTCCTAGGAAACGGATTTCACGCGAGTCACGAGGAACCCTGCGATGAGCGTGGCGAGGGCCGACACGGCGAACAGGCCGCGGTAGCCGCCGAGGTTCGCGAGCACGACCGTGGTCAGCAGCGGGGCCACGACCTGCGGCAACGCGTTCGCGATGTTGACGACGCCGAGGTCCTTCGCCCGGTCGGCCGCGGCGGGCAGCACCTGCGTGAGCAGCGCCAGCGCGACGGCCATGTAGACGCCGAACCCGATCCCCAGCAGCGGGGCGGCGATCAGCGCGGCCGTCCACGTCTGCCAGACGACGAGGATCAGCGCGGCGGCGGCCATGACGGCGACCGCCAGGTAGACGAACGGCTTCCGCTTGCCGGTGCGGTCCGACATCGAGCCGAACACGACCGCGCCGATGACGAGCGCGACGCCGTAGAGGCCCATCAGGATCAGCAGCCCGTCCTCGGGCGACGGGTAGTGCACCACGTCGGCGAGGAAGAACAGCAGGTAGAGGGTGCCGAACGCGTTGCCGAGGTTGATCATGAAGTGGCAGCCCCACGCCCAGCTGAAGTCGGGGTGCGCCCGCGGCGAGATCCACATCTCGCGCAGCACGAACGACGGCCGCAGCGCCTTCGGCAGCCGGACGTCCGGCGTGATCACGACGAACAGCAGCGCCCCGGCCACGACGATCGCCGCGCACGCGAGGTAGCCGTTCGTCAGACCGGTCACCAGCAGCGTCACCACGACCGCGCCCAGCACCGTGCCCAGCATCTGGCTGATCCCGACCAGACCGCCGACCGTCGCCCGCTGGCCGACCGGCACCTGGTCCGGCACCACCGAGGTCAGGCTGGCGAGCATCCCGTTCAAGCCCGCCTGGACGAGGCACCAGCCGATCGTCATCACGGTGATGCTCGGCGCGTTGGCCAGCACGACCAGCCCGGCCGCGCCGAGCAGCGCGCCCGCGAGCGTCCACGGGTGGCGGCGGCCGAACCTCGACGTCGTGCGGTCCGACAGCAGGCCGATCACCGGGTTCGCCAGCAGCGCCGCGATGGCGCCCGCGCCCGTGACCAGGCCGAACACGAGTTCCTTGTTCGCCTTGTCGAACAGCTCCGCCTGCTGCGGGAGCAGCACCTGGATGGGCGCGTAGACCCCGAGCCACAGCCCGAGGTTCGCGAAGAACAACCACGTCATCCAGCTGCGGCGAACCGGGACAACCGGTTCGCCGAGCGCCTCAGTTGTCGCCGGAGATGACATCGCGGTACCACCTGTACGAGTCGCGCGGAGTCCGTTCCTGCGTCTTGTAGTCCACGTGCACCAGGCCGAAGCGCTGGGAGTAGCCCGAGTCCCACTCGAAGTTGTCCATGATCGACCAGACGAAGTACCCGCGCGCGCCGGATTCCCTTGCCGCGCGGAGGTGCCCGTCGAGGTAGTCGATCCGGGCCTGGTCGTTCAGGTCCTCGGGGTAGCTGCACCCGGACTCGGTGATGTAGACCGGCGGCAAGCGGTCGCCGTAGCGCTGCTGGAGCGTGGTCAGCATCTCGCTCAGCCCGGCGGGCACGACCGGCCAGCCGAACGACGTCTTCGGGTACTCGTCGATGTCGACCAGCTCGAACGGCAGCGGCTCGCCCTCGGTCGTCGCCTTGAGCCGGGTCGGGTTGTAGTAGTTCACGCCGTAGAAGTCGAGCGGCGCGGCGATCTTCTCCAGGTCGCCGTCGACGATCGGCAGGAACGGGGCGGCCTCCTCGGGGTACGCGCCGGTGAGCTGCGGGTCCGCGAACAGCCAGTTGTGGATGGTGTCGTAGAAGCCGGCCGCGAACTGGTCCTCGGGGGACTCGGACGCGGGCCAGGCGGGCGAGTGGTTGTTCGCGGTGCCGACCGCGTTCGCCCCGTTCGCCCGCAGCGCCTCGACCGCCAGGCCGTGCGCGAGGTTCAGGTGGTGCGCGGCGGGTAGCGACCCGAACAGCAGCGACTTGCCCGGCGCGTGCTCGCCGATCGCGTAACCCGAAAGCGTGACGACGACGGGTTCGTTGATCGGGATCCACAGTTTCACCCGATCGGCGAGCCGGTCGGCCACCAGCGCGGCGTACTCCGCGAACCGCTCGGTGATGTCGCGGGTCAACCAGCCGCCCTCGTCCTCCAGGGTTTGCGGCGTGTCCCAGTGGTACAGCGTGACGACCGGGTCGATCCCGGCCTCGACGAGCCCGTCGACCAGCCGGTCGTAGAAGTCCAGCCCCTCGACGTTCGCCGGGCCCTTCCCGGTCGGCTGCACGCGTGGCCAGGCGACGGAGAACCGGTACGCGCCCACCCCGAGGTCCTTCATCAGGGCGATGTCCTCGGCGTAGCGGTGGTAGTGGTCGCACGCGACGTCGGCGGTGTCGCCGTCCTTGATCGGACCGAACCCGTCCCACACGGAGGGACCGCGACCGCCTTCGGTGAAGGCGCCCTCGATCTGGAAGGCGGAGGTCGACACACCCCACAGGAACTCGTCAGGCAACGGCATGCAACGCCTCCGGGTGGTTTTTCCAGGTCCAGAACGTGAAACAGATTCGGATCGTAAGCGTGTTGCGGCTCACAGGGAAGTGCGAACGCCGTCCAACAGGCACTATGGGAGTCCCAACGTCGTCGCATGGAGTCGCCGTGACCAGTTCCACCCCGCTGCGCCGTCAACCGGTGCAGCAACGGAGCGCCAAACGCGTAGAGCGGATGCTCGAAGCGTGCGCCTCGC
This sequence comes from Umezawaea sp. NPDC059074, assembly GCF_042738955.1. Classification (NCBI taxonomy): domain Bacteria; kingdom Bacillati; phylum Actinomycetota; class Actinomycetes; order Pseudonocardiales; family Pseudonocardiaceae; genus Umezawaea; species Umezawaea sp. NPDC059074. Next base: position 757 of record NZ_JBHYHC010000007.1, on the reverse strand, counting down.
TGATCGAGGAAGTCGGCTACGACGGGGTGACGACAACACTCATCGCGGAACGCGCGGGTGTTGCCGTGGGCTCTCTCTACCAGTTCTTCCCCGACAAGCGCGCCGTCGTCCAAGCCCTCACCCAGCGCAACCTCGACAAGTTCATGGACAGCATCACAGCCAGGTTCGCCAAGACACCCCTGGAACACTGGTGGGACGCCGTCGACACGATCTTCGACGTCTACGTGGGCATGCACCGCGACGTACCCGCGTTCAGCAAAGTCCGCTTCGGCGACGCCGTCGACATGCGCCTGCTCGACGACAAGCGCGAGAACAACACAGTGATCTCCGACCGCATGGTCGAGCTGATCGCAGCCAAGTTCGCCATCCCCCTGGAAGAACTCCAGATGCCGATCGCGATCGCGGTCCAAGCAGCGGACGGAGTGCTGGACCTGGCGTTCCGGATGGACCCGAACGGAGAACAACGGGTACTGGACGAAGCCAAGTCCCTGATCCGCGGATACCTGTCGACCCGACTGCCGAAGTAGAACGACAAGCCTGAAGCGCACCGGCTGGCGACCGTCGGCCGGTGCGCTTGCCGTTTGACTGCCTGGTCGAGGACTCGTGCTGTGTGACTGCCTGGCCGGACAGTCCTGCTGATTGACTGCCTGGCTGCGCGCGCTTGCTTTTGAGAGGCCGGCTTTACTTGGGGGATTTGAGCCTTAAAATTTGTCGGGCTGCGGCTTCTGAACCTGCCGTTTTGGCCCGACAAAGGCTC